>DAOTWO010000454.1:0-7182 GCA_034435855.1 Thermomicrobium sp.
GCTCTACGAGATGCTGACCGGCCGGCTGCCATTCGAGGCCGATCGGGCTGTCGGCCTCGAATGGCAGCCGGCCGGTCAGCATCTCGTAGAGCACGACTCCAAGGGAGTAAATGTCACTGGCAGGGGTTGCGGGTTCGCCACGTGCCTGTTCCGGTGAGACATAATGCACTGTCCCCATGCCGAAGCCGGCCTCGGTGAGGCTCACGTCACTGAGGCCTTTGGCAATACCAAAGTCGGTCACCTTCACAAAGCCACGCTCGTCAACAAGGATGTTCTGCGGCTTAATGTCCCGGTGTACCAGACCGTGCTGGTGCGCGTAGTCGAGCGCTGCAGCGACTTGCCGGAGGATGTGGATGGCTTCATCGAGCGGGAAGGGAGCTCGTTCCAGGATCAGTCGTTTGAGCGTCGTGCCGGGCACGTATTCCATGACGATGTAGCGCGTGCCATCATCCCGGCCGACGTCGTAGACGCTGACAATGTTGGGATGGCTGAGTCGTGCCGCGGCCTGGGCTTCACGCTCGAACCGGCGGAGGAAGCTCGCGTCGGCAGCGAATTGCCCGCGGAGAACCTTGATCGCGACGGGGCGATCGAGTACAAGGTCGTAACCGCGGTAGACGACCGCCATACCGCCTTCGCCGATCGGTTCGTCGAGCCGGTAACGGGCATTCAGGATCCGTGTCTGCACGCGATGCCGCCTCTCCCCACAGACGAGAAAGCACTCCCGCCGGTGGCTCGTTACCAGGGTTATCCTACTACGCCCTCTGCCTTGTTGCCCCCAAGGCAACACCGTAGGACGGATGGAGTTGCCTCGGGGACTGCGATGCTCTCCGCAGCAATCGGCCCTGGCAGGTGGCTGGAATGGCCTCTCTCTGGTCAGTGCCCTTCGCTGTCTCACTGGATCGCGCTTTGCAGGTGACCGAGGAAGCTTTCGGAAAGGCATTTGGCGGTGAGCGAGGTGATGCTGTCCGATATATCTCGAGCGGCTCTGCACCCAGAATTTCCAGAAGGCTGCCCTGCCCGAGCGATCCTGTGGCAAGATGGAGCGCTGAAACGAGGCGGAGGGTGAGTGGCCATGGGTTCCTCAATGCGATGCCGGTTGGGCGAAGCGATTACTGAGCGGATCGGGCGAACACCGCTCTTCTGTTTGCAGCGCCTGCCGGCTGCCCATGGTGTTCCTGCGGGCGTCCAGCTCCTTGTCAAGGCAGAGTGGTACAACCCTGGCGGGTCAGTCAAAGATCGTGCGGCCTGGCGCATTGTTCAGGAGGCGCTCCGCTCCAAAGCGCTCGGCGCAGGAAAACGCCTGTTGGATGCCACTTCGGGAAACACCGGGATCGCCTATGCGATGCTGGGTGCAGCGTTAGGGTTTGGCGTCACTCTGGTCGTTCCGGGGAGTATTGGTGAGGAACGGCGGGCGATCCTGCAGGCCTATGGTGCGGAACTGATCTTCAGTGATCCGTATGAAGGAACCGATGGTGCGATTCGGCTTGCCCGGCAGCTGGCAGCGGAGCGACCCGACCAATATTTCTATGCCGATCAGTACAGTAACCCAGCCAACTGGCTTGCCCACTACGAGGGTACTGGCGTCGAAATCCTCGAGCAGACCCGTGGCGAAGTGACCCACTTCGTCGCTGGACTCGGCACAACAGGGACGATGATGGGGACAGGGCGGCGGCTCAAGGAAGCGAATCCGGCAATCGTCCTCGTTGGCGTCCAACCCGATGACCCGTTCCATGGACTGGAAGGGTTGAAGCATCTCCCAACAGCGCTCGTGCCAGCGATTTACGATCCCACTCTGGTCGATCGTATGGAATTCGTCGATACCGAAGAGGCATATCAGCTGGCGCGGGAACTGGCGCGCGTCGAGGGTTTGCTGGTTGGGCCGTCGGCGGCGGCAGCAGTCGTGGCTGCTTTGCGTGTTGCGCGTGAATTGGATCACGGCGTTGTCGTGACGATCCTGCCCGATAGCGGGCTCAAATATCTGAGCACCCCATTGTGGCATCCAGAGCGCGGTGAGGAGCACACTGAAAGCCGGTGAAAGGAGCGAGGAGCGGTGGCGGTAACAATTTTAATTCCGGCGCCTTTGCGGCGGTTCACAGAAGATCGCGCTTCCGTGCAGGTCGAAGCGAAGACGGTCGGCGAAGCGCTGGCCAAGCTCGACGAGCTCTATCCTGGTATCCGCGAGCGGATTTGCGAGCCGGATGGCCGTGTGCGACGTTTTGTCAGCATCTTCGTCAACGGCAAGGACATCCGGTCGCTCCAGGGCGTCGAAACGCCTCTCGCTGACGGTGACGAGGTCGGGATTATCCCGGCGATGGCAGGCGGGCGATGATCCGAATTCCGCGCGAACAGTATGAGGCAATCGTCGCTCATGCGCGGCAGGAGGCCCCACGCGAGGCGTGTGGCCTGCTGGCCGGGCACGGGGATCGTATTGAAAAGGTCTATCCGGTCCCCAATCGGGCTGAGCTCGCGGTGGAGTTCTTCGCTGAGCGCGGTTTACTTCCACCAGGGCGTGACTACCGACCAGATGCACCAGGCGCGATCGCGGTCGAGCGATTCTTTATGGATCCAGAGGAGCAGTTCCGGGCACTCCGCGCGATTGAAGCGGCGGGACTGGAGCACCTTGGGAGTTACCATTCTCACCCAGCCACTGAGGCGTATCCCTCACGGACCGACATCGAGCTAGCGGCGTTCTGGCCAAACATGCTCTTGATGATCTGCTCGTTGGCCGACCCAGCCCGACCAGTGGTCAGGGCCTTCCGTGTGGTTGATGGCCGGGTGCAGGAGGAGGACATCGTCATCGAGGAGTAGGTGCGCAGCAACCGATGCGACGTGAAGACAGGCCGCGCTTGTCCGCGGCCTGTCCACTTCCTGGGGCGCTTTGCCGGATCGTCAATCAGCGACGCTGCGTCGCACCGGCAGAATGCAGCTCTGCTGGTAGTCGATCTGGCCGATCGTCTCCACGGTAAGTGTCGAGTTCGGCCCACAGGCGGCGCACTCCGGATCCCGCTCGACGTGGAGTTCGCGGAAAGTTGCTGCCAGGGCGTCATAGAGGAGCACGCGGCCAACCAGCGGTTCGCCGATGCCAAGCAGGAGCTTAATTGCTTCAGTGGCCTGGAGAACACCGATCACACCCGGTAGGACCCCCAAGACGCCCGCCTGGTCGCAGCTGGGAGCAAGTTCCGGTGGCGGTGGTTCCGGGTACAGGCAGCGGTAGCATGGCCCCTCGCCAGGCTTGTAGACAGTTACCTGACCGTCAAAACGGAAAATGCTGCCATCGACAACCGGCTTGCCAAGCAGCACCGCTGCGTCGTTCACCAGGTATCGTGTGGGGAAGTTGTCAGCTCCATTGACGATCACGTCGTAGTCCCGAAGGACGTCAAGGATCGTCTGACTGCTCAGCCAGACATCGTGCGTCATGACGTTGACGTCTGGATTGAGCGCCTGGATCGTCTCACGAGCCGATTCGGTCTTCGGGCGTCCGACACGGTCGGTCGTGTGCAGGATCTGACGCTGCAAGTTACTGAGGTCGACGACGTCAGCATCGACAATACCGATGGTGCCCACACCAGCGGCAGCGAGATAAAGCGCTGCCGGCGAACCCAAACCTCCTGCTCCGATGATCAACACTTTGGAGTCAAGCAGCCGTGCTTGACCCTCTTCACCAACCTCGGGGATCAGGAAGTGCCGACTGTAGCGCTGGAGCTGTTCGCGCGTCCACTGCCGCGGTGTCACAAACGGGTAACCGGCATGCTTCCAGGCGCTAAAACCGCCCGCAACCGAATACACGTTCTGGTAGCCGAGTTCCTCGAGTGTCTTGGCTGCAAAGGCCGAGCGGACGCCGCCTGCGCAATAGACGTAGATCGGTGTCGACTTCTCTGGCACCTCTTCCTCGATGCGCATCTCGAGATAGCCGCGAGGAATGAAGATGGCACCGGGAATGTATCCCTGCTCCCACTCTTCTCGTTCGCGCACGTCAATGATCACCGGGCGCCGACCAGCTCGCAACTGCTGGTACACCTGGTGCACGTCGACTTCGCGAATTGCACGCTTGATCTCCTGGAAAAGCTGTTCGTATCGTCTCGCCATTGACCGGTCCTCCGCGTTAGGCTCGTGCACTGGTAGGCAGTGCCGAGAGAGCCACCGACGGAACGATTGTACCCCATCGGGGTACTTTGAATGCAGTCCGAAAGGAATTTTGCATGGAAGGTGAACGCGTCAATCGCGTGACCGATCACGTGTGCTTCGGGTGTGGCGAACTGAATCCGATCGGCCTTCGCCTCGCCTTCTATCGGCGGGGAGAGTCGATCGAGGCGAAGTTCACGGCGCGGCCCGAACATGAGGGATACATCGGTCTCGTGCACGGTGGTATCTTGGCGACCGTGCTCGACGAGGCGATGAGTTGGGCGGTGATTGCCGCAACGAAGCGCCTGATGGTCACGGCGCGTATGGAACTCGCCTACCGGCACCCTGTGTGCGTGGGCCAGCCGCTCGTGGTCCGTGGCTGGGTCGAGGAAGACCGTGGTCGTCTGGTTCGTGCCCGGGCCGAGCTCCGAGATGCAGTGGATGGCCGGCTGCTCGTCGAAGCCCAAGGAACCTTCCTGCGTGCTCCGGCAGAGCAAGAACGTGCCTGGTGGGCGCGGTATGTTGGATCCGCTTCTGATGCTAAGGATGAGGGTCACCGGTGAGCCCGCGACGACTGACTGCCTGTCCGTTCGACGATGCGGATAGGTATGTCCTTGATGCCCTGGGGCTCACTGGCTTGGCTGAGATACAACGACCTGCGGCAGTGCCAGCGCTTGGTCAGAGGAGTTGTTCCACGGTAATCGCTGCTCTCACTTGTTCCCAACTTGGCTGCAGGGGTACTGTGAGGATGGGACGAAGACCGCTTCGTTCCAGCGCCAGGGTGAGCTGTTCGGCAGCCTCACGCCGTGGGCACCAGGTGAAGACTGCGGGGCCGGATCCACTTGGCCAGGCCCAGCGAGCTCCCGCAGCGGTGAAGGCGTCGAGTGTCCGCCGAACCGCTTCGAAGGCGAGTAAAGGCCGCAAGAATGCATTGCGCACGAGCTGCGGGTCGAGGTCCTGACGGAGTCTCAAGCGTTCCGCTTGACGGAGGGTAGCCAGGCCGTCGCTGTAATCGGCAGGGGTCAAGGCAGCATAGAGCTGGCGCGTCTTGTGCGTGAGTGTCAGCTCGGGCACCACGAGAACGAACCAGCCGCTCGGCGGCGGGAGGGGTTCCAGGTCCGTGCCGCGGCCGCGCGCGAGTGCGGTTCCCCCGTCCAGAAAGAACGGAACGTCACTCCCAAGTTGGGTGGCAATCGCAGTAGCAAGCGAACGTGGGAGCCCGGCATGCATGAATGCTCCAAGCAACGTTCCCGCGTCGCTTGAGCCTCCTCCAAGGCCTGCCGCGACTGGGATGTGCTTCTCAAGGCTGAGGCGTGCCTCGATCACCACCCCCTTCTCAGCAAGTGACCGCAAGGCCCGGGCGACAAGTTCGTCGCCCATCCCGGACGGCGGCTGGTAGGTCAGACGGGGAGCTGGCTCGAGCACAAGGCGATCGGAGAGGTCGATCGTCTGGAGAATAGTCACGAGTTCGTGGTACCCGTCGGGGCGTTTCCCAAGCACTTCGAGCCCGAGGTTCAGCTTGGCTGGAGCGAGCACGACGAGTGGCTCCCGCACAGTCACACGATATGGCATCACTCTTGCTCCTCGCGAAGTGCGTGGTAGAGGCGTAGCCACTCGTCGAGCGTCAGCGTCTCTGCTCGTCGGTCCGGAGCGATGCCGGCACGGTGAAGGGCAGTTCGCACGTGTTCCTTCGTGAGGCCAAGCCCTGCAGAGAGCGCGTTGAGTAGCTGTTTGCGGCGCTGGGCGAAGCCAGCTCGGACAATCTCGAAAAATGCCTCCCACTCACTGCGTGGCAGCGGTGTTTCTCGGCGGTCGAGCACGAGAACGGCACTCTCGACCTTCGGCGGGGGTGTGAAGGCGCCCGGTCCAACGCGAAAGGCAATGCGTGGCCGAGTGAAAAACTGGACAACTATGGAGAGGTAACTCATCGCTGGTGGTGAAGCGGCCATCCGCTCAGCAACTTCCCGCTGCACCATGACGACAAGACGTTCTGGCGGATGCTCGCTGGTCAAAAGTCGCTGCAAAATCGGCGTCGCGACATTGTACGGTAAGTTGGCAACAACAAGATATGGCCGACGATCGGTCAGCACGGCGAAATCGACAGTGAGGGCGTCGCCCTGCACGATTCGCACGTTCGTATCCCGGAACCGCTCGTCAAGCCACACTGCCAGGCGTCGATCGAGCTCGATCGCGATGACTGTGCCTGCTCGCTGGGCGAGTTCTTCGGTCAAAGTACCGAGTCCTGGCCCGATTTCGACAACAAGCGCATCCGGTGGGAGCTGGGCGACCTCGACGATGCGCCGAACGATGGAGGGGTCATGCAGAAAGTGTTGTCCTAGTGCCTTACGCGGTCGGATTCCGAGAACCTGAAGCGCTCGCTGCACGTTTGTTGGCGGCGTGGCAGCAGAAGAAGGCGCGTTAGCCTGGGAGCTCGGCGACGATCTCAACACCGGTGCCCTCGTCCACGAAACCGATCCGCCACAGCGGCTCATGCGCTGCAGCGAATGCCTGTTCAAGGTCGGCGGAGCGCTCGCGCGCGATGGTGAAGAGTAGACCACCGGACGTCACTGGATCGAACAGGAGGTCCCAGAGAACGGTCGGAATACCACGGCCGCGCCGGACGACCGCGTCAGGCCCCTCAGCGTAATAGGAGCGGTTTCGGTGCGCGCCGCCAGGCAAGCGTCCGGCACGCGCATAGAGTTCCGCCCCCTCGATCACCGGGACACTCCGCGCCGCAATGACGAGTCGAACGCCACTCTTCAGTGCAATCTCGCTTGCGTGGCCAGCGAGTCCATAGCCCGTCACGTCAGTGCAGGCACGCACTCCGTGTGCCAGCGCGAGCTGGCTCGCCGTACGGTTGAGACGTAACATCCAGGAAACGGCCGCTTCAACATGCTCTGGCTCAGCGACACCAGCTTTCAAGGCAGTCGTGATTGCGCCAGTACCGATTGGCTTGGTGAGATACAAGAGTTCACCTGGGCGCGCAGCCGACTTGGTGAGGATACGCGTTGGGTCGACGCGCCCAGTCACAACCAGGCCGTACTTGGGCTCGTCATCGGT
>DAOTWO010000455.1:0-2153 GCA_034435855.1 Thermomicrobium sp.
TGCATCCTGATGACCACCGATCCGGGCGATTTGGTCTTTGACCCAACTTGCGGCAGCGGCACGACGGCCTACTGCGCTGAGAAGTGGGGACGGCGCTGGATCACCTGCGATACCAGCCGCGTGGCGCTGGCCATCGCCCGCCAGCGGCTGATGACGGCAAAGTTTGATTACTATGAACTGCGCGACCCACAGCTGGGTCCCGCTGGCGGCTTCATCTATGAGAGCGTCCCGCACATCACTCTTGAGAGCATTGCCAAAAACACAGAGATTGACGCTATCGCCGCCAAATACCAGCCCCAGATTGACCAGGCGCTGGCTGAACTCAACGCCGCGCTGAAGGGCAAGCCGGTCAAGATCAGGGTCACCGAAGGTGGGCGCGCCGGCCAAGAGGTGGACTTTTCCGCGCCCGATTCGGCGACCTTTCGCCTGCCCAGCGGCCAGGTGGTCAGGGTCAACGAATTGCTGGAATGGGAGGTGCCGCGCGAGGTGCCGCATCCGCTCTGGCCTGCGGAGGCGCAAGAGGCCTATTGGAAACTGCACCAGGCGAAGCAGCAGGCCATGAGCACCGACACGCAGGTTCAGGAATGGATGCAGACGGTTTATCGGCTTACCGGCCATAAGTGGGATAGCCTCCATGAAGTTCCCGATCCCGTCCCACCTGCTGACTGGCCCGACCGGGCAAAAGATGCCCTGCACCGCTTCTGGGAACTGAAGCGCAAGAAGCGCCAGGAGATTGACGAGAGCATCCAGCGCAATGCGCCGCAGGAGACCCTCTACGACCGCCCAAAGGTCGTGCGCGGGGTCGTGCGCGTCTCCGGACCGTTTACCGTCGAAGCCATCCCCGTGCCGGCGGTGGAAGACCCCACGCAGGCGCCTACCCCACAGTTTGAAGCCGAAGAAGCCCGTGCCCGCATCTCTGACCGTGGCGGCGACTACTTGACAACCCTGATCAATCTGCTCAAACAGCAGGGCGGCGTGCTCTTCCCCGGCGGCAAGAAGATGGAACTGCAAAACCTGCACCCGCTCCATATCGGCTATCTCCACGCCGAAGCGGAGACGGTGCAGAACGGCAAGACCGTCCGAGTCGCGCTGAGCTTCGGGCCGCAGTATGGCCCGGTGACAGCGTTTCAGGTGAAAGAAGCCATCCCGACCGCCAAGATGAACGGCTATGAGGTGCTCATCTTTGCGGGTTTCAGTTTCGACCCCGAAGCACAGGCGCTTATTCAGAAGGCGCCTGTGGCAGGCATGCAGATTCATTTTGCCAACTTTGCCCCCGATGTGCTCGTGGGTGATTTGCTCAAGACCACCCGCGCCAGCCAAATCTTCACCGTCTTTGGCCAGCCCGATGTGAAGGTGACACCTCAGAAAGATGGCACATATATCGTGGAACTGCGCGGGGTGGACATCTATGACCCGCTGACAGGCCAAACCCAGCATACGCGCGGCAGCGAAGTTGCCGCGTGGTTTTTGGATACCGACTATGATGGCATGACCTTCCACATCTGCCAGGCCTTCTTCCCTGGCGATCCCGATGCATGGGAGAAACTCCAGCGCGCCCTCAAAGCACAGATCGCCCCCGAGGACTTCGAAAAGATGCGAGGCACCGTCTCGTTCCCGTTCGAGCCTGGTAAGCACGAGCGGATTGCGGTAAAGGTCATCGATTTTCGGGGGAATGAGGTGGTGCGGGTAGCCCCCTTAAATAGGGGAAATTACCAGACAGCGAAGGAGGTGTAAAACTCATGCTCAACAAGAGAGATTGGATTTTGCTGTTTCTCCATGAAACCCCACTCGACAGAATCCGTCTTATGAAGGCCCTTTTCCTTTTCTGGTACAGGTCGGGCAAGGCCATTACCGACTATTTTGCCTTCGAGCCGTATCTCTACGGCCCTTGCAGCTTTGAGGTCTACTCGATTCTTGACGAACTTACGCGAGAGGGATTACTTGTCCAGCCTCTTCAGCCAGTTCAACAGTGGGCGCGCTACTACCTAACAGCTAAGGGCAGGCAAGAGGCAGAGAAAGTGATAAGGGCCCATGACCCCAAAACCATCGAGAAAATCAATGAAATAGCTCGTGAGGTCTCGCATTTAGGATTTTACGAATTGCTTCGTAAGGTCTACACAGAAGCGCCTGAATTTGCAAAACAATCAATCCTA
>DAOTWO010000456.1:0-1511 GCA_034435855.1 Thermomicrobium sp.
CGAACGGACGCGGCCTGACTGGGGCCCAAGTGGCGCGGCTCATTCTAGACAATAACGGACTCTACGACGTGCCCGTGGAACTGACACCGGGTGAACTGACCGACCACTATGATCCGCTGCGGCGAGTGGTTCGACTCTCTGAGCCAGTCTACTATGGCCGGTCAGTCGCTGCCTTAGGAATTGCTGCTCACGAGACGGGGCACGCGATTCAGCACAAAGTTGGATACCTGCCTTTACAGGTGCGGACAGCCATTGTCCCGGTCGTCACCTTTGGCACAAACATTGGCTGGATCTTGATTCTGGCTGGCATCGTGATCGGGCTGACAGGTCTTGCGTGGGCCGGAGTCGCACTCTTTGCAGCCGGCACGCTTTTCGCGTTACTCACCTTGCCGGTTGAGTTCGATGCAAGCCGCCGAGCCTTGCAAGCACTAACCACGATGGGACTTGTCGATCGCACGGAACTCGCTCAAAGCCGTGAGACACTCAACGCTGCAGCACTCACCTACGTCGCTGGCCTCTTGATGGCGGTGATGCAATTGCTGTACTGGGTGAGCGTCGTGAGCGGCATGCAACGGCGGAGCGAGTGACCCCTAGGCATACGGAGAAGTTCGGCGCTCGGGTATGCCCGAGCGCCGTTCTGTTTCACGGCCCTCTTGCGGGGCCTCGGCATGGTAGGCTCGGTGTGTCACCGCGGGGGATCTCGGAACTGAAGGGAGGGAGTCATGACGATCGACATCATGGAGCGGCGAGCGATTCTGCAGGATATCCAAAGCGCGTGGGTAGAGCTTCGTAACGCAATTCGCAGCCTCACCGAACACGAGATCGTGGAAACTGGCTCTTGGGGCACGCACTCCATCAAAGATTTGATGGTCCACATTGCAACGTGGGAGCGTTTGTTGATCCAACGTATCCAAGCGCTGGAGGAAGGGCGGGAGCCACCCACGATAGAAGATATCGACGTCTTCAATGAGGAAGCCATTCGCCGCAACGAGCAGCTCTCTCTGCGTGAGGTGTGGGATCGCTTCTTGGGAACGCACGAGAAGCTCCTCGAGATCTTGGAGCGGACGCCCGTCTTGACAAGAGAGCTTGTTGCTCCCGACACGTATGAACATTACCGGGAGCATCTCCGAGACATTCTGGAGTACGTAAAGCGACGCTCGCCGAGCCGACGGCTCAAGAAGGAGTAACCGCGCTCAAACGGTACCAACCCTCTCGCAAAACCCAACGGGCCGGGTAAGTCGCCCGGCCCGTCCTCACATATCCATTCCCCGTTCAAGCGCTCTGCTCGTACCGGAATTCAATCGGTTCGTCATTCGCAGCCAAGAGGAGCGGCGGCCGGCGCCGATAGATGACATCAGCGGTGATGACACACTTGCGGACACCCTGCATTGAGGGAAGTTCATACATCACGTCAAGGAGCACCTCTTCAAGGGTAGTCCGCAGTCCGCGGGCACCAGTCCCTCGCCGTTCCGCCAGATCTGCAGTGGCGTGGAGCGCGTCTGGTGTGAAAA
>DAOTWO010000457.1:0-9697 GCA_034435855.1 Thermomicrobium sp.
TCGGCTGGCGTGCAGCTTTCTCAGTGCTGGGGATTGGTTTACTTGTTCTCGCGCCAGTCGCAGCGCTGCTCCTGAGCTCTCGAGGCACGCGGTGGAGCGGAAAGGCCGAAGCGAGCGGGTGCAGCGTGACGGATGCTCTCCGTTCACCTGCCTGGTGGCAGTTCGCGTTCGGCTTTTTTGTCTGTGGTTTCACCATGGGCTGGGTCATGACCTATTTCGTCGACTACGCGACGCGCCTCGGCCTCAGTCACACTGTAGCGGCCACCGGTCTAGCGCTGACTGGGTGGGCGAGCATTGCTGGGGCCTTTGCGACTGGCTGGTGGTTAGACCGCACAGGAAGTACCCTCCCGTTAGCCGTTGTGTATGCGCTCCGTGGATTGGGCTTCATCCTCCTTCTCTGGATTGGAGGACACACAGCTGGCCTCATCATTGCTGCTCTTGTCATCGGGTTTTCCTGGAGTGCGACGACGCCGCTCACCTCATCGCTTTGTGCAACGCTTTTCGGGCGGCGTCGGCTGGGCACCATCTTCGGATTACTCTTCGCTGTGATGCCGGTGGGGACTGCTGCAGGATCTGCTTTGGCTGGCCTGCTCTTTGACTGGACGGGAAGCTACACGGTCTCGCTTTTGCTCTCAGCGGCGGCTGGGATCTCGGCAGCGGCCGTCGTATTCCCGGTACGGGTGTCGCCGCACCCGTGCGCCCAGCTAGACCCATTGCACCAAACCGTTCCGACGACAGCCCATTAAGCGGCGTGTGCAAGCTCCAATGAGTGGGCACTTTCTCCGTGTTGAACCGGCGACAGCGAAGCCGACGCGCTTCTGGGAAGTGGATCTGCTCCGCGGGTTCGCTTTCATCTTGATGGTGATCTACCACGGTGCGTTCGATCTTGCAGTGTTTGGTGGCTGGCCGATTGCCGTGACTTCAGGGGCCTGGCGGGTCTTCGCTGATTTTATCGC
Organism: Thermomicrobium sp.; assembly: GCA_034435855.1. GTDB lineage: Bacteria > Chloroflexota > Chloroflexia > Thermomicrobiales > Thermomicrobiaceae > Thermomicrobium. Next base: position 957 of record DAOTWO010000457.1, read on the forward strand.
CAGCCTCTTTTTATTCGTCTCTGGCGTGTCGCTCGTCCTCGCACGGTGCCGTGCTGCTCACGACTCGCGCTCCTATTGGTGGCACGTGCTGCGCCGATCATCCCGTCTTGCTGCCGCGGCAGCTCTGGTGACGGTCGTAACGTGGGTGATTAGTCCGCGAGATGTTGTCCTCTTCGGGATCTTGCATCTCATCCTGCTGTCAAGTCTGGTGGCACTACCCCTCTTGCGATTGGGACTCTGGAACCTACCAATTGCGGCAGTGGCTTGGCTGCTTGGATTGCTGCTCGCTCGGCTACCGGGGAATCCTTGGCTGTTCTGGGTCGGTCTGGTCCCGGAGAATTACCGCTCGTTTGATTTCCGACCCTTCTTGCCGTGGTTTGCGGTTGTGCTCCTTGGAGTGTCAGCTGGCAGCTGGCTGTATTCGGGAGGAAGACGACGGTGGGCCTTCCCTTCCTGGGAAGGAGTGCTTCCCTTCTCGATTCTCATCGGGCTCGGCCGGCATAGCCTCATGCTTTATTTGATCCATCAACCGGTTCTCGTCGTGCTGCTCGCTGTTCTTGGGCTTATTGATGTAGGTCGTCTCATCGGATGATGACAGTCTGTGGTGGTCCTCCAAAAAGGTTTGCAAAAGTGGGCCCAAATAACGCCCGAGGGTGGCAAGGAGTTCAGCATCAGCTGTTGAGAAGGGACGCTGTTCCGTGCGTGAGACAACAATTGCCCCGACGAGCCGAGAATGATCCACGAGGGGGGCGGCAAGAACGGCGTAAAGATCACGGGTCTCCCACTTGAGGATGGTGCCGGGTGGCGCCTCAGGGACGATCACCGCAAGAGGAGCGTTGCTCTCGATCGCCTGCCATGCAATGCCGTGACCGCGTGGGATCCGGACAGTGGCGGCAAGGTCTGAATTATGGCGCGAGTACAGAATGCGCAAAGAAGTTTCCGATTCGTCGAGGAGGAACATAACAATGTTGTCATTCGACAGTGTGCCCGAAATCGCGAGGTCAATCACCTCAACGAGCGCATCAACGCTCGGGATATGCGGAAGATGCTCAGCCACTCGATGGATGGCATGAGCAGCAAGCGATGTCGGCGGAACAACGGAGTGCTGCAGTAGCAGGATTGGTATGCTGTTCGGGTCCCGAAGTGCTTCAAAGAAGGCGTCAACCACGGCAGGATGAAATTGCATGCCCCGACCGCGACGAATCTCCTCAATCGCGTCCGCAAACCGGCGTGCCGGACGATAGGGGCGATCAGAGATCATGGTGTCGAACGCGTCGGCCAGTGCGATAATGGCCGCTCCGAGCGGAATCTCCTCCCCACGCAAGCCGTCTGGATAGCCACGACCGTCCCAGCGTTCGTGGTGGGCGCGGACGAGTGGAACAATGCGACTTAGTTGCGGATGATTTGCCAAGATACCGGCGCCCACAGAGGGATGGAGCCGGATAAGCGCCCACTCCGATGGATCTAACTTTCCTGGCTTTCTTAGGACATGGTCTGGGATAGCGAGTTTGCCGATGTCGTGAAGGAGCGCGGCGAGTTCAATCTCTTCGATCGCCTCTCGTGAGAGATGCACGTGTTCGGCAATCACGCGGGCGATACGTGCGACACGACGCGAGTGATCATGAGTCGCCGGATCCTTGGCATCGACAGCCGCGGCCAACGCCTCAACCGAGGCGCGATAAATTGCTCGTTCGCGGCCGTTCACACGAACAATGTGGAAAGCGAGAGCGGCGTGAGCGGCAAGTTTGGCGAGGCGCCGACGCTCGCTCTGGGAGAAGCGGTGGGTTCCGAAGCGTCCAACGAGTAGGAGCCCCGACTCGTCGCCCTGGGTAACGAGCGGTGCGAAAACAAGTGACGACGGATGTGCAGCTGTCGCGAAGCGGAGGGCGTATCCGAGATCCTTAGTCGAGGTGTCCGGGATATAGCGGAGTGTCTCTTCCGAGGAAGGTGCACCAAAGTCAGCGATCTCTGGCGCGAGCGTCCAGCCAGCGGGAAGGCCATCGAAGTGCGATGTCGTCGCCAGCGGGATTAGTCGGCCTCGTTCGCGGTCGAGATCGAAGACAGCGGCAAAATCGAACCGCACGAGCGGAGAGAGTTTTTCCAGGAGCGCACGCGCAAACGCGTCGCTCGAACTCTTCGCCCCAAGATCGAGTGTCAGGTGTGTTACGGAGTCTTGCTCGAGTAACGCAATCCACCGCTCAGTTGCGTGGAGAACACGGTTTCGCACTTCCCAGAGCGTGGCGGCGAGCCCTCCCCGTTCTGCCCGAAGTTGTTCCGGAATTGCGAGCAAAAGAAACCCACTTGGAGTCTCGTCAGGGTCAAGCGCTACGAGGAGCACAGTGCGAAATATTGCAAGAATTTCCGAAAAGGCCGCGCGGAATTCGGCCGGTGCTAACACCGCATCACTCAAATCCAGCGCACGCTCAGAACTCATTGATGCCAGCCACTCATAGAACGCGCTTTGGTACAACGGCTCGAGGTCGGGAAGTCGGTGAGAGGACAACGCATCCACCGTTGCGACGACACGATTCGGAAAGACCGAACACTGGAGGACCAACGCCGCTGATCCACCGACCCACTCACTAAGCTGTTGGACGAGTGGAGGAGCGAAGGATCGCGGATCAAAGTCGCGGAGAAGCAGCTGGCTGACGGTGGCAAGGAGGGCCTGATGGTGTGCTTGCCGGCGCAGGGCATGACGCTGTTCGATGAGGCGAATTGTTGTAGCCAGTTCACTTGCGATGAGGCTAGCAAGTTCCCGGTCGTATTCTGAGAAAGGAGAGACCCGCTTCCGCCCCAAACCAAGGACGCCAATAGTCTGTTCCTCGTACCGCACAGGGAACAGGAGTAGTGACCGTAAGGGGAAAGGCTGTCCTGGGCGATGGTATGTTCGAGGGTCTTCCCAGGTATCGGTGATGAGGAGTTCGCGGCCGGTGCGGAAAACCCAACCAGCAAGACTTCGATCGAGTGGAATACGATGTCCGACGCGGGATTCGGGAATGGTACCGGAGCCCCAGGAAACGCGTAATGTGGATGGTGAATCTGGGTCGGGTTCAAGGAAGATCATGGCATCATACCGCAGTCGGTCACGAATCACGCGTTCAACTTCTTCCAGCAAATCAGCAACTGAGGGAGTGGAGACAACACGCTGGGAGACTTTCAGGAGGCTTCGTAGATCACTGATTGTTCTTTCCAGCTCAGCTCGAAAGGAGAGCCGTACAAGGGTCACGGCGATCTGCTCGAGAAGAACTGCTGCTGCCTCCAGCATCTGATGACGTGTGTTCGGCGGACGTCGACTTCTTGAGCTGGTGTCCCAGCCGACGAGCAGTGCGACTACGTTCGCATAGGAGCGAATGCTGCAGAGGATGATGCGGTCGACCGAGCTCGGGAGCGCTTCCACCCACGAGCCTAACGTCTCATATGCTCTCTCACGAGGAACAACCTGCGGCCGGCTGGTCAATTGCTCAAAATGTGACCAGGAGAACTCCCAGGTAGTGAGAGTTTCCCGAAGGGTTTCGTCTGCGATATTCTGGAAAAAGACTTTGTGATCCTCCCCCCACCGAAGCCACAAGGCCAGAGATTCCACGCCGAGGAAGTCTGCCAGCGGACCGACCACCGCCCGACCCACGGCGTCGTGACTTGACGCCGAGGTCAGCAAGCGGTCGATTGCTAAGACGCGCGCCAGTGCCTGGCGGGCTTGCGCCTCGCGTTCATAGAGACGACCCGCGATTGCGACAAGAGCGGCGAGCTGGCACCACCGTTCAGCCTCACGGATCTCCCGGCGTAGGAATGGACGGGGGTGACGATGTCGCCAGAGATAAGCGACGCCAACGAGTTCGTCTTGCGAGCGTAGTGGAATCACGAGGGCAACAAGCTTGCCACGCAATGCGAGTTCGCGTAGGCCAGGATTGACCGGTGGGAAGCGCTGCCAGTCGCGGAGACGATAAAGGTGCAGCGGCCGCTGGTGTTCACGGATCCAGCGCTCAGCTGGTACTTGGGTGGGAGGAACCTTGGCGACACCAACCGGGGTGAGCGATTCGGCAGGGGGGTCGCCCTCAAGTGTCCCGAGGAGCACCTGTTCGAAGTCTTCATCGAAGACGAAAAAGCCGCCGAGGTCGGCGTTGACGATCGGCAGGAGCGTCCGAAGGACGTGACGAAAAAGATCCTCTGGTGCTGGTTGCTCGGTGAGCGTTGCCATGGTTAGGTCCACTGAAGCATCGTGTGCACTACGTCCACGACTTAAGTATATCGATTGCGGCCGGTAGTCACAGATAGGTCAATCGTCCTGAATTCTGTCTTACGCTCATGCGCAGACTTCGTTATGCTGGTGCAAAGGGGGAACTTCACGGAGGAGGTTCAGTGTGATCGAGCGGCTTTCCGCGGTCACGAGTCGGATCGCTTCGTTCATTGGCAGTGGCGAGCTTGATGGTGCCGGGCTGGCGGTTGTCCATGGTGGCCGTCGTGTGCTCGAGTGGTATGGAGGTGAAGCCGCTCCGGCGCTACCAGCCGGGCCTGGCGTTCTCTGGCCGTTGGCCTCGGTGAGCAAGCTTTACACCGCGGCGACCATTCTGGCTCTGGTCGAGCGGGGAATTTTGACACTCGGGACGACGGTGGCATCGATCTTGCCAGAGTTTGACGAGGATGAGCGGCGCACGATCACTGTTCGACATCTCTTGACGCACACCTCAGGCATTCCCTATGAGCCCGCTGACATGGAGTTACTGTTGCAACAGCAGCTTCCGTTGGACGAGGTGATCGAGGCGGCCTTCACTGAGCCGCTGGACTTCGCTCCAGGAAGTCGGATCGGGTACAGCGACCTTGGATACGCGCTGCTCGGCGTGCTGGCGGAACGCGTGACGGGTCGACCCTTCCCTGAGCTCATGCGGGAGTTCGTTCTCTTGCCAGCCGGCCTTCATGAGACACACTTTCCGCTGCGGTGTGATGAGCATGAGGGGCGCCTTGCTCGAGTCGTGGGCGGGCTTGGTGATGGATTGCCTTGGGCAATGTATGGTGCGCGATACGGTTTGCGCTTAGCTCACCCAGCATGGGGAGTCGTGGCCACGCTGCCGGACGTAGTGCAGTTTCTCCTCCACTTTACGCCGCACGCGCCAGGGCGCTTGCTTGCGCGGGCAACCGTCGCGGCGATGACGAGCCGGCAGACTCCGGAGACGCTGGGAGTGCCGGGATGGGGCCTCGGGTTTGAGGTGGGCGGTGGGTATTTTGGCGAGGTGGATCTTTTCTCGCCGAGTTGCTTTGGGCATACGGGCGCCACGGGTTGTGCCGCATGGTACGATCCGGCCTACGATCTGGCGGTTGTCTTCGTTTCGAACCGGCATTTGAATCTTGGGCGGGAACGCTTCTTACAGCGGATTGCCTCAGTACTAAACGGCGTTGTCGCTGCAGTGACGTGAACACGTCCTGTGTGTTATACTGAGCATGCCGTGGCGGCGCGGGCCGACGCGGGCTTTTTTGTGCGAGGCTAGTCCCGAGTGGGGAGCTGAGCAGTGCCGAAGCGAACATATCAGCCGAATCGGTTAGGGCGGAAGCGCGTCCATGGCTTTTTGGCGCGAATGAGCACCCGTGGTGGGCGAGCCGTCCTGAAGCGACGGCGTCTGAAGGGGCGCTGGAAGCTGACTGTCTCGGACGAGAAGAAGATCACCCCGAACAAGCGCTAGGCATTCTCGTGATCGCGCGGCGGTTGCGTCTCCGCCGTTCCAGCGATTTCGAACAGGTGAGGCGCCGGGGCCGGACCGTGAGTAGCCGACTCATCGTTTTGCGCGTCGCACCGAACGGGCTTGCACAGAACCGGTACGGATTCGCGGTCGGGCGGCGAGTCGGGAAGGCGGTGCGTCGCAACCGGGTGAAGCGCTGGCTGCGTGAAGCGGTACGGCGGATGCATCCGCATCTCCAACAGGGCTATGACCTCGTGTTTGTCGCCCGGGGTACACTGGTGGATGAGTCGGTGACGTATCATGAAGTTGCCGCCACAGTCGAGTCGCTGTTGAAACGGGCTGGATTGTGGGAGGAACGAGATCGAGAAGGAGGCTCATAGGATTTTGGCGCTATGAAAAGACTTGCCCTGCTCTTGATTCGCTTCTACCAGCGTTTCATCTCGCCGGGACTCCCGCCAGCCTGCCGCTTCTACCCAACGTGCTCGGAGTATGGCTACGAGGCAATCGAGCGTTACGGTATCATCAAGGGAGGCATCTTGACGCTGCGACGTATCGCGCGCTGCCATCCATTCCATCCTGGTGGTTACGATCCGGTGCCATGAGCAGAGTCGCGTGCCAGCAATGAGTGACCGGCATTCAGGAGGAAGCCGTTGATCATCTGGGATCAGTTTGTCTATGCGATCGAATGGGGTTTGGCGCGCACCGCTGAGATCACGGGGAGCGCGGGGGTTGCGATTATTCTGTTCACGATCTTGATCAAGACGCTGCTCCTGCCGCTCACAATCAAGTCGGTGCGCTCCACTAAGGCGATGCAGGAACTCCAGCCCAAAATTCGGGAATTGCAGAAGAAGTATGGGCAGGACCGGCAACGCCTTTCTGCTGAAATGATGAGACTGTACCAGGAGCATGGTATCAACCCGATGTCGGGTTGCCTCCCGATGCTCCTGCAGATTCCAGTGTTCTTCGGCTTGTACTTTGCGATCCGGAACCTGTCTCTAAGCCAGGTCGGTGCGTGGGCACATGGTTTCCTGTGGGTACCTGATCTCGCACAGCCCGATCCCTTACGGATTCTGCCGATCTTGGCCGGTGTATTTCAGTTCATCCAGACGCGGATGACCCGACCGGCGGGGATGCGGCGGTTCGAAGATCCGCAACAGCAGATGATGTACTCGATGATGCTCTTTATGCCGGCAATGGTGGTCTTGTTCGGGTGGAATTTCGCGGCAGGACCCGTTCTCTACTGGGTCGTCTCTGCACTCTATAGCGTGGTGCAACAATGGTTGATCACCGGGTGGGGCGCGATGCGTGACTGGTTGCCATTCCTGCCCGAGTTGCCGGAGCATCGACGGTTGGGGTACGTCGATCCGAAGAAGCGAGTGAACAACAAGGGAAATCGCGGTGGTCTCCTCAACCGACTCCTGCAACAGGCTCAGGCACAGGCCCAGCAGGGAGCGCCGGCTGCGGGAGAGCCGAACCGGTCCGACCGGACGTCTACTGCTGTTTCGGCTCCTGCTGAGCAGCCACCGCTCGACCCTGCCGCGCTGGTACCGAGACGCTCGCGTTCGCGTGGCAAGCGGCCATCCTGAGCGGTCACGCAGCGCGTCCCGACCGGGGTACGGGGGGACAGAGGCGCGGTGATGGCGGAAAAGAGAGCTGTTGAGATTCAGGCTCGATCGGTCGATGAGGCAGTAAAGCTCGCGCTGGAACAGTTGGGATTGCCTCGCGAGCGCGTTCATGTGGAAGTGCTCGTCGACAATGTCCCCTATGGTGGGGAAGCACTCGTTCGGGTGACCCCACTCGGTAGCGGTGAGGTGTCGCGGGGACCGATCAAGCGACCAGATCCCCAGACCGAAGCAATTGTGAAACAGGTAGTGCGAGAACTCCTGCAGGCGATGGGCTTCTCCTGTACGGTCTTAGCGGTCGACAATCCTTCAATTATCGAACTCGGACCGGAGGATCCACCGACTGTCTTCATCGACATTCACGGTCCACATGCGGGTATGCTGATTGGGCGACGCGGCGAGCACCTGGCGCAGCTGCAGTACTTGGTGAATGTGCTTGTCAATCGGCGCCTTTCGTCGTGGACACGTGTGATCATCGACGTTGAGGGGTACCGGAGCCGTCGTGAGGAGTCGCTGATTGCACTGGCGCATCGCGTAGCGCGCCAGGTGGCACGCACCAAGCAACCTGTGACGCTTGAGCCGATGCCCGCGAACGAGCGCCGAGTGATTCATGTGGCACTGCGTGAGAACCCAGACGTGGAGACGCGCAGTAGCGGTGAGGGGGATCAACGACGAGTCACTGTCTACCCGCGCCGCTGAGATCGTCAAGGATGGCAGCGGCCGGAAAGGGATTCCCCGGTGAGTTCACAGCGTGCTCCACACTATGTCGCGATCGGCCATGTGACGGTTGATCTCGATCCGACAACGGGGTCGGCTCGGCTCGGAGGCACCGCGCTCTATGCGGCGCTGACGGCAGCGCGGTTTGGATTGGATGCTGCCATTTTGACCCGCGGGAAGTTCGACACCTACGGTGCAGCAATTCAGGAGGAGCTCGCGCGCTTCTCCCACGAAGTTGCAATGATCGTGCAGGAGGCTGCTGCGCCGACTGTTTTCACGAATCGTACGGTCGCAGGACGCCGTGAGCAAACGGTCCACTCGTGGGCCGGGCCGATCGATCTCAACGGGCTGCCGCCAACCTGGCGCTCGGCACGGATTATTCATTTGGCCCCTGTCGCCCAGGAGATTGATCCACGGCAGGCTGGTCGTCTCAGCCCTGAGCTCCTCGGCGCGACCCCGCAAGGGTGGATGCGGCAGTGGCCACGCTCCGGTGGCCGCGTTCGACTGGTTCCTTTGCGCCTGCCGTATGAACTAGTGATGCGGCTCGACGGGTTCGTCCTCAGCACATTAGAACACACACTCGCCAGGGATGAGATTGAGGCGATCGCGCAGCGCGGCGTTGTTGCCATCACCAGAGGCCCTGACGGAGCGACAGTGATCGACCGTGGCCGGACCTATGATGTCCCGGCCTATCCGGTGACTGTGCGCGATGATGTCGGAGCGGGGGACGTCT
>DAOTWO010000458.1:0-12542 GCA_034435855.1 Thermomicrobium sp.
AGCGTCACCGTCCGGTGCTTGAGATCCACCGTGTAATGCACGTCACGCCGCAGCTGCCGTGCAATTTGCGCGAACTGGTAGTAGCGGTCAACCGTGTCGCGCGCCGGTCCAGAGATGATGAGCGGCGTACGAGCCTCGTCAATCAAGATATTGTCAACCTCGTCGACAATGGCATAGTACAGCTCGCGCTGCACGATATCCTCGGGACGATACACTAGGTTGTCCCGAAGATAGTCGAAGCCAAACTCGTGGTTTGTCCCGTAGGTGATATCGGCAAGGTACGCTTCCCGCCGGCTGACCGGTCGCCAGTGATTGAGACGATCATCCGGGCTCGGATCCGGCGCCATATAGGTCGGATCATAGATGCCAGCAAATTCGTGCGTGATCACACCGACCGAAACGCCCAGGAAATGATAGATCGGCCCCATCCAGCCACCGCCGACCCGAGACAAATAGTCGTTCGGCGTGACCAGATGGCAGCCTCGGCCAAGCAAGGCGTTCAAATAAAGCGGCAAGGTCGCAACGAGGGTTTTCCCTTCGCCTGTCTTCATCTCTGCGATCTTGCCTTCGTGGAGCACAATGCCGGCCATAAGCTGCACGTCAAAGTGCCGCATGTTCAATGTGCGTCGTGCAGCTTCCCGAACGACTGCGAACGCCTCCACCAGGATGTCATCAACCGTCTCACCATCTTCCAAACGTGCCTTAAACTCGTCCGTCTTTGCCCGGAGCTCGGCGTCACTGAGTCGCTGGATTTCAGGCTCCAGCGCGTTGATCTCGTCGACGATCCGACGCAGACGCTTCAGTTCGCGCTCGTTCGGGTCGCCCAAGATCTTCTTGAGCACGTTCCGCATGGACTCGTCTCCCAACGTCAGTCTCGCGCGGATGCATTCCTGGCACCCGTACCGGTCAAGTCTACCGCTCGCCCAACCAGCCTGACGACCAGAACAGGTAGCATGAGGACGAGCAGAAAGGGGAGGGAAGGATGCCGGAAACAGGTTCGGTCCTTGATCGGTGGCTGCCACTTGCACATCGCAGCGAACTCATCGCGATAGGAATTGCCACGCATCTTGGATTCAACATCGTCGCGGCTGTTGCTTTTCGGCTCGCCGCACTGAGCAGCAGCTGGATCGCCTTTCTTGCGTGGCAGGTCGCCGGAAATCTCGCCGGTTTCGTCACCGTACTCGCGCTCACCGTCCTCTTGCGCTTTCTCCCGCTTTCGATCGCCTACCCGATCACGACCGGGCTCTCTGTCATCGGGGTTCAGGTCATCGCGGCAAGCGTACTGTTGCACGAACCACTCCCCCTTCGGGTGTGGCTGGGGACAGCGCTGATTGTGAGTGGCATCCTTCTCGTCGGAGGTCGCATCTGAAACGATGGCCAGACGTCACCATCGGACGACCGAAAGCGACTCTTCTTTCGCGGAACGAGTTTACGCGATCGTCCGCCGCATTCCGCCAGGTCGAGTAACGACCTACGGCCGTATCGCACGTGCGGCTGGCACAACTCGCTCCGCGCGGATGGTCGGCTGGCTCCTGCACCACGCGCCACCAGATGTTGCAGCGGTCGCCCACCGGGTCGTCAACCGCAATGGGGAGCTGACTGGCGGTTGGGCCTGGGGCCATCCAGCCGTCATGCGCGCGCTGCTTGAAGAAGAGGGAGTAACTTTCATTGAGGAATTCCGCGTTGATCTCGAACGCCACTTGTGGGAGCCAGACGATGATCCCATCGACACCGAGGAAATGGCGTCGTGAATTCCACGACTGCGCGGCATCACCGTCGCCATTGCCGCGATGGCTGTCGGACGTCACACGCCGTTTCCCTCAGCCGCCACCGACGAAATGCACCACTTCCAGTGTGTCCCCGTCACGGAGCTCCCGCTGCTCGTACTGGTCGCGCGAGACAATCTCACCGTTGTGCTCGACTGCGACCAGCCGAGGGTCAACCCTACGCGCCCGCAGGAACTCAGCGATGGTCCGCACTCCGTCCAGCTCGACCGGTTTCCCGTTTAAGATCACACGAATTGCCATCGCCACGCACCTCGTCCATCGCCTGTCGGTACGCACGCACCGCTGCGACCGGATCGTCTGCTGCGAGGATTCCACGGATGACAGCAACGCCGTGCGCGCCCATCCTAACAATGGCCGGGACACGGTCAGGTGTGATGCCACCGATGGCGACAACCGGGACGTGGGTGGCATGCACCACCGCACGCAAGGCATCAATTCCACGGGCAGCTGCGCCGGGCTTGCTCGCCGTCTCGTAGACATTTCCGTAGAGAAGGTAATCACACCCCTCCGCGGCTGCTGCGCGCGCAGCCTCAACACTGTGCACCGAACGGCCAACGAGTCGTCCCCGACCAAGCAATTCCCGCGCTGCCCATACCGGTAATCCCTGCTCTGGTAGATGCACCCCGTCAGCTTGACACAGGAGAGCGAGATCAAGACGGTCGTTCACGAGCAAGACGGCCGGCGGCACAATGAGACGACGGAGCTCTGCAGCCACCTTCAGAAGCTCACCAGCCGCAACGCCCGGCGCCCGGAGGTGGACAGCATCCACACCAGCCTGGAGCAGTCGGGGTAACCACTCACAGAGCTGCTCGAAGGGGCAAACCGCCGGATCGGTGATGAGATGAAGCCGGGGTGCCGACCAGGGATTCATTGTCGCTCCGCCAACGCCTCGTCGACCACCTTGCGTAGCTGCGCCGCCGCGAGACGGACATCATCAGCACTCACGACTGCAGAAATCACCGCCACGCCGACCGCACCGGCTCGAATTACCGCACCCGCGTTCTCAGCCGTGATGCCTCCGATTCCAACGACCGGTATACGGACCGCCGCGACGATCTGCTGGACATGCGCAAGGCCAACTGCTGGACCTGCGTCCGGTTTCGTCGCCGTCGGATAGACCGGCCCTACACCCAGGTAGTCAGCACCAGCCGCCTCAGCCTCCAGCGCCTGCTCCAGGGTCTCGGGTGAGAAGCCGACGACGAGTTGATCACCGACTAAGCGACGCGTCTCGGCGACTGGTAGATCAGTGACACCGACGTGCACGCCATCTGCCTCAAGGGCGAGCGCGAGATCGACTCGGTCGTTGACTACGAAGAGCGCTCCCTCACGGCGACAGAGTTCGCGCAGTTCCCGCCCCACGCGCAACGCCTCGCTCAGCGGGCCGGATTTCCAGCGGAGCTGAATCGCTGTTGCACCGCCAGCAATCGCTTGGCGCGCAATCTCGCTTTCTGGTCGCCCACGCGCAAGTGCTCGGTCGGTAATCACGTAGAGTCGTAGGGCATCACGCAGTCGTGTGCCACGCCATGACACCATGACCTACTCCTTGCGCACCACACCCTCGAGCGGCGAACTCGCCGAGGCGTACGGTTTCTTGGGGATCCGGCCGGCGAGATAGCAGAGCCGTCCCGCCTCGATCGCCAAACGCATTGCCCGCGCCATCTTGACGGGATCACCGGCCTGGGCAATTGCCGTGTTGATGAGACAGGCATCAGCCCCGAGTTCCATTGCCAATGCCGCATCAGACGGTGCCCCAATCCCCGCATCAACGATTACCGGAACGTTCGCTTGCTCCACGATGATCTGTAACCAACGAAAGTCTGGTAGTCCCTGCCCCGAGCCGATGGGGGAAGCCAATGGCATCACTGTCGCACAGCCGATTTCCTCTAGCTGCTTAGCGAGGACCGGATCCTGGTTGATATAGGGCAGAACGACAAACCCTTCCTTCACAAGGACCTTGGCTGCCTCCAGCGTGCCAATCGGGTCGGGCAAAAGATACTTGGGGTCTGGGATCACCTCGAGTTTGACCCAATTGGAGAGTCCCATGGCGCGAGCCAGCCGCGCCACACGAATCGCCTCCTCCGCCGTCCGGCAGCCTGCGGTATTGGGAAGAATCTGGTATTTGGTCCAGTCGATCACCTCCAGGATACTCCGGCTCTTCGGATCGTCGAAGTCGATGCGCCGCAGCGCAACGGTTACCATCTCACAGCCAGAGGCCTCGAGCGCGGCCAGCATCTCCTCGTTCGAGCGCCATTTCCCCGTTCCGAGGATGAGGCGCGAGCGAAACTCACGATCGGCGATCTTGAGGGGCTTGTCCTCAACTGTCATCCGCGCCAGTCCCATCATCTCCGCCATCATGGCACCTCCTGCTCCTGCACCACGGGAGACCACCAGGCATGGAAGTGGTGTACCGGTGACCGCCCCCGCCCAATGGCAAAGGCTGTCTCCAGTGCACGGTGCAGATAGCGTTTGGCCTCCCACACGGCTGTCGCCACATCGAATCCCCGTGCCAGAAAGGCTGCAATAGCCGCTGAGAAGGTACAGCCAGTACCATGCGTATGGGGCGTCAACACACGTGGCAGCGCAAATCGTTCAAAGGTCTGTCCATCGAAGAGGAGATCGACCACCTCGTCGCCGTCGACGTGGCCGCCCTTGAGTACCACGTAACGGGGGCCAAAGGCATGAATGATTCTCGCCGCCTCGCGCATCTCGGCTTCGCTCCGCACCGATCGCCCGCACAGGACTTCGGCTTCCGGTGCGTTCGGCGTCACAATGTAGGCAAGCGGCAGGAGTGTCTCGCGCAGCGCAGTGACTGCATCTTCCCGGAGCAGGCGATCGCCACTCTTGGCCACCATCACCGGGTCCACGACGAGCCGCTCGATTCGGTGCCGCTGAACGCCTGCCGCAACCGTCTCGATGATCGCCGCCGAACTCAGCATCCCTGTCTTGGCAGCATCCGCACCGATGTCTTCCATAACGGCATCGATCTGCGCCGCCACGATCTCAGTCGGGATCTCATGGACGGCCGTGACTCCGACCGTATTCTGTGCGGTGATCGCCGTGATGACGGTAGACCCATAGACCCCAAGGGCGCTAAACGTCTTGAGGTCCGCTTGGATCCCCGCTCCGGCCCCGGAGTCAGAACCGGCGATCGTGAGTGCCTTGGGAACATGGACACCCTTCGGCATCGCCACCTCCCGCCAACTGGAGAAACATCATGACGAGGGGGCGGAAACAGAATCCGCCGTCCCCACGGGGCGGCGGGTGGAGGAAGAGCTGAGGAGTGGTGCCGTCCCTGCGCTGGCATTACCCAGATCAGGTTCGGAGGGTTAGCCGACTGTCTGTCGACCTCTCAGCGCTTCCGCGCACCCCTGGCACCCGTCAGGCCAAGCCTAGCATGAGGCACCCGCACCTGCAACTGCCTGAGCCTCAACCCGAGAGCACCTCCCATCGTTCCTGCCCAAAGCCGCTCTTAGACGAGCTGACACCAGAGCATCTCACTGACGCTCTTAGCCGATGGTGACCGAGTGACTCCAGAGACAATCAGACGGATGCCGAACACGCGTCACCTTGGCCCTAGAGCTGACGGAGCAGGAGCAAACGGCACGAGCCCCAAAGTGACTCAACCGCCTGGTCTTTGCACCGTTCGAGACTGATCCGGCCAAGGCAGCCGGGAGACACCCCTGCCACCCTGGCCGACTCAATTCAGGACAGGCTCTCTCAGCGCTCCGCCTGCCGCGGATCGAACGCGTCCCGAAGGCCATCACCAACAAACGTGAAGGCTAGGGTGATCGATGCAACAGCCAAAGTAGGAGCGATCAGCATCCAAGGCTGCGACTCCCAGGCCTTCGATCCTTCCAAGATCATGCTTCCCCAGCTCGTCGGAAACGGCGCATCCAGCTGGACGGTTGGTCGGATGCCAATACCGAGATAACTCAGGATTGCCTCAGAGATGATGGCCCCGGGCACGATATAGGCAGCGACCACGATGATCGGCCCCAGGGTATTCGGAACAATGTGCCGGGCGATAATACTTGCTCCGCTGGCCCCGATTGCCCGCGCTGCCTCCACGAACTCCTTTTGCTTCAATGCGAGGACCTCGCCACGGACCAGCCGGGCAACGGTTACCCAACTGACGAGCGAAAGCGTGATAAAGAGGAGAACAAGACCATTCAGTAGTTTCCCGATCCAGGCATCTTGAAACGCCACCTGCATGATGATGAAGAGCAGAAGATCGGGGAATGCATAGACGACATCGGTAAAGCGCATGAGCAGGTTATCCACACGCCCACCCGCATAGCCAGCCAGTAAGCCGACGAGCATACCGATCGAGACGGTAAAGACCATCGGCACAAAACCGACGACCAGTGACACCCGGGTGCCGTACACAAGGCGGCTAAAAACATCGCGCCCTACCGAGTCCGTGCCCAGCGGATACTCCCAGGTGCCGGTCCGCATCGGATTTGGGTCATGGATCCAAGCGGCTTGGCGAAAGACCCCAGCGTGCTGGACATCGCTCTGAACAGGATTATGCGGGGCAATAACTGGTGCGGCGATAGCAACGATGGCCAGAAACAGAATATAGGCCATCCCAGCGATGGCGAGACGATTCTTGCGGAAGCGTCGCCAGGCGTCGCTCCAGAGACTCCGGGGCGGTCGTCGGAGCTCCAGGTCCCGATCAAGCGTCCGAGCGGTCACACTGGATGCGGTCATGTTCGGCCGCCTCTCAGACGCGGATCCGCGGATCGAGGATGCCATACATGACGTCCACCCAGAGATTTGCCAGCGCGACGAACAATGCATACATCAAGGTCGTCCCCATGATCATCGAATAGTCTCGTGCGGAAATCGCCACTACGTACTCACGACCCATCCCCGGCACGTTAAAGATCGTCTCGATGATGAACGAGCCGGTCACGAGCCCTGCGACTGCGGGGCCGAGCACCGTGATTACGGCAATTAAGGCATTGCGCACCATATGCCGGGTGACGACACGGAATTCGCTCAGTCCCTTCGCCCGCGCCGTACGCACATAATCCTGCCGGACGACTTCGAGCATTGATGAGCGAGTCAAGCGCGTCAGATACGACATCGTCCCAAGCCCGAGGACAATGCCAGGTGCAAGGTAGGCGGTCGAAAATCCTTGCCACTCCTCCGGTTGGCGGATTGGCTTGATACCGAACGCTTGACTCAAGAAGATGATCACCAGCACGCCAATGATGAAACTTGGCACCGAGACGCCAAGGGTTGCGACGGTGAGGCTGATGTAGTCGATCCAGCTGTTCTGCTTGAGTGCGCCGAAAATCCCCAGCGGAATGCCCACGACCACGGCAAACGCCGTCGCTACAAGGCCCACTTTTGCGGTCGTGGGAAACTTGCGCCAGAGGATACTCTGCACCGACTCCGTTCCCTTCGAGCGGTAGGAGGGTCCCAGATCGAGCCGAGCCAGTCCCCAGAGATAGCGGAAGTACTGGCTATCGAGGAACGCCCCAAGGAGCCGTACCGGATTCCGTTCCCCGGCCTGCCAGCGGGCGCGAACCTCCTCGATATTCACCCACACCGGTTTGTCCAGGCCGAATTTCTGATTGAGCGCCTTCAGGGTGGCCGAAGCGACTGGCTTCTCACGATCCCACGGTCCACCCGGTGCCTGGTGCATAAGAAAGAAGGTAATCGTCGTGACCGCAAGGATCACCGGGATCAGCCACAACAGGCGGCGGAGAATGAAGGCAAGGAGCATTGGCAAATCCCCCATGACAGTATGCGCCGGGCCGGGGTGTGGGCCCCGGCCCGGCTCGAGCATGTTACCGCGTCACGTCAAGCGTCATGAGCGAAGCGAATTCGCCGGGGAAGGCATCGTCGCTCGGCGTCGGGTTATACCCTGTAACGTATGGCTTGACAAGCCAAATATTCAACGGGTTGTACAAGAAGGGTCCTGGCACGTCGTTGACCAGCATCTGCTCAGCCTGCTTGTAGAGCTCAATCCGCTTTTGCTGGTCAAGCTCCTGGTCCGCCTGCGTCACGATCTTATCGAACTCCTGGTTGCAGTACCCGAAACGCTGGGCAAAGGTCGCGTCGCACTTCCAGAAGACACTCAACCAGTTCTGCGGATCCGGGTAGTCCTGGATCCATCCCGCGAGGGTCATCTGTGGATAGGTAGCGGGATCCTTCCGCATCGCAACGAGCGTCTTCCCGTCCACCGGCTCGAGGGTGATGTTCACCCCAAGAATGTCACGGTATTGCCCCGCGATCCACTCGACACGCGGTCGTGCTGCCGGGTCATCGCTGTTATAGGTCAGCTTGATCTCTGGCAGCTTATCGGGACCGCCGTAGCTCGACTCCGCGAGTGCCTGCTTCGCCTTCTGTGGATCGAAAGCGTACGCGTCGGTGCCGATGTGCCCGGGAATTCCAGGCGGAATCCACTCGAGCGTCGGCGTGCAATCACCGTTCCGAATCTGCTCACAGTACGTCTTGCGGTCAAATGCGTAGGCAAAGGCCTCACGCACCTTCTTGTCGGTAAACGGTGCCTTCGTGAGATTAAACGACAGCATGATCGTCGTCGCGGCTGGATAGGTCACAAGCTGCTTAGAGAGTTCCGGATCACTCTTGATCGCCGGGAGCTGCGAGGGGTCGGGCGAGAACATATCGAGCTGCCCGGCCTTGTATGCCTCCAGAGCGACCGAGCTCTCCTTCTGGTAGATGATCTCAACTGCATCCAGCTTCGGCTTCCCCTCCCAGTAGTTCGGGTTGGCCACGAAGCGGATGCGCTGATCCTCGACAACGTCCACCATCTGGAAGGGACCGTTCCCAATCTGCAGCTTGGGATCTTTCCACCAGTTTTCTCCACCCTGCTCAATGAGCTCCTTCCGGGCCGGATAGAAAACCCAGAGTGAAGCGATGGTTGGGAAGTACGGTGCCGGATGCGTCAGCCGAACAATCAGTGTCCGGTCATCCGGCGCCTCGACGCCAAGATTCTTCCGAGCCTCCTCATACTTCGCCTGATCATTTGGATCGGTCTCGGCGAATTCCTGACAACCGACAATGTCAAAGAGGATCGACTGGTACTCCCCAGCCGTCTTTGGGTCACAGGTACGCTCCACCGCGTAGCGGAATCGTTCCGCTGTCAGAGGGGTACCATCACTGTATTTCAGGCCCGGGCGCAGGTGGAATGTGACTACAGTTCCGTCCTGATTGAACTCCCAGGATTCTGCTGCCGCTGGGACGGTGTTCAAGTTCTGGTCCAGCCGCGTGAGCCCCTCGTAGTTCATGTGGAGGACGGCAATCTCATTGGAGAAGGAGCTCTTCTGCGGGTCAAAGACATCCGGATAGGTGTACTCGTGAATACGTAGCACCTTCTCCCCGGTCGGAGTCATCACCGCAGCGGCGGTCGGCGTGGCAGCGACAGCCGGTGTTTCCGCCGCCGTGGGAGTTGCACCACTCGGTGCTGGGGTCGGCGTTGCTTGCGTCCGTGCGCAGGCAGTAAGAATTGGGACCGCCAACGCCAACACCGAGGCCAGGTGCCACAGCCGTTTGAGTTGTTTGGACCTCACCTCACACCTCACGTTTCCGCAAACAGTCTCCGCTAGACAACACGGCCAATTCGTTCTGCGGCTCCGTGATGGTGTGCGGTGGACCTCGCTCGCGTTGATCGGGCACTCTGCACCTCAGCCGTCAACCGGCTGCCGGTACTCTACACCACGTCACCTGTCAAGTCAACAACGTCAGCCAAATCGGCATCCCATGAGAACGCGTTCAACCTCGAGGACTGCAACAGAACATTGACCGAAAACCAAACGGGACAACGCGGATACCGGCATGACCCATCTCCTCCGATGACGGAGATGCACGCCTTTCGCGTACTTTCCCTCTATACTTCGCGCCAGGCGGCCCACAGTGGCCAGGGGTGAGGAGGAAGCGATGATGCCCGAGGACCTCCGGCGCCTACACTTGCGGTTTGCTTCCCGTGCGGTGCATGCCGGGGAGCGACCAGCCCCCCGCGAAGTGATCCCCACCGCCACTCCCATCTACTCGACATCGACCTTTCTCTATCGGGATATCGACCGGATGGACGCAGCCCTCGGTGGCGCTGAAGGCGTCTTCGTCTACGGTCGCTACGGCAACCCCACAACCGAGGCTCTCGAAATTGCGATCGCTGCGCTCGAAGAACAGGAGGCTGCCATTGCCTTCGGCTCAGGTATGGCAGCTTTGCACGCCACCGTCCTCTCCTGTGTCGAGACAGGCGATCGCATTGTCGCCTCGCGTGACCTCTACGGTCAAACAATCACCTTGCTCCGAGCGGTGTTTGGGCCACTCGGTGTGGAAACGGCGTTCGTCGACATCCGAGATCTTGATCAGGTTGAGACGGAGCTCCAGCGCGGCCGCGTCCGTCTCGTCCTCTGCGAGACCATTTCGAACCCCTTGCTCCGCGTCACCGATCTCCCCGCCCTCGCTGAGCTCGCTCATCGCTATGGAGCACGGCTGGCCGTCGACAACACCTTTGCGACTCCCTATCTCGTCCGTCCCGGCGCTTTCGGCGCGGACTATGTCATCCATAGCGCCACCAAGTATCTCAGCGGCCATGGGGACGTTACCGCCGGTGTTGTGGCCACCACGGCGGACCGCCGATGGGAGTTGAACGAGATCAACAAGACTGTCGGGGGCATGCTTGGTCCTTTTGAGGCCTATCTCGTTCTCCGTGGACTCAAGACACTCCCGCTGCGAATGCGTCGGCAGTGTGAGAATGCTATTCGCGTCGCCAATTGGCTCGCCGAACACCCCGCAATCGAACGTGTTTACTTCCCGGGATTGCCAACCCATCCGAGCCATGAAACGGCAGTACGTCTCTTCCCGCCGGGTGAGTTCGGCGCGATGGTCGCCTTCGATATTCGCGGCGGCACACGAGACCGTATCTTCCGCTTTCTCCAGAGTCTCCAGCTTGCCATTCCTGCAACGACACTCGGCGATGTGTATTCCGAAGTCCTGTACCCTGTCATGGCCTCTCACCGTGGTCTCTCACCTGAAGAACACCAGGCGATGGGTATCGGCGAAGGACTGGTTCGTCTTTCCGTCGGGATCGAAGACCCCGAGGACATCATCGCTGACCTTGCGCAGGCACTGGCGCAGATCACCTGACCTGACCAGCCAGCTCAGCCACTCATCGCAGCGTTGTTCGCGCCGCAGCGCAGTCGACCTGTCTGACTCCCGTTCAGGCACCTGTCAAGTCCCCCTGGGGCACTGTCGGAGTGTCTGCCTCAAAGTCCCGCTGGAGCAACAGCAGTCCACTTGCTGCGAACGGCAGGCGACCACGAAGACCACACACCCATTTTCGAGATCGAGGCCCCGAATGAGAAAAGGCAAGGCCGGACCATTTTCGACCCCACCGTCACGTTTGCATTCGTGGACATCGCGCCGGAGAGCCTCGCCATCGTGTCCCGCGACCTCCCACCATGGTCGGCCTTGACCGGATGAACTTGAGACAAAGAGGGCAAAAGTCCCTTCTCGTTCCTCTTGTCTCCGAAGAGATCCGACTTGACGTGTTGACCCTCCCGCGGTACACAGCCCCCGACGGCATGGGACGAGGAGGCGATCGGAGCAGTGCGATGGACCTGGAAAGCAAAGTCGAAGCTATCCGTGCAGCGATGCCGGCTGTGCACGAACATGTCTACCTGAATACAGGCACCTATGGACCACTACCCCAAGTCGTGGTTGACGCGATGCGGTCGGTTGCGGAACGAGAGCTCATCGACGGAAGGATCACTCGCGAGAACTATGAACGCACCACTGAGCTGAAGGCCGCTGCGAGGCAGGAGGTTGCACACCTCCTCGGTTGTCATCCTGACCAGATCGCGCTGACGAGGCATACCACCGACGGCATCAATTTGGCGGTGATGGGCATCAATTGGCAGCCGGGGGACGAAATTGTGACCACGGACATGGAACACCCCGGCGCCCAAGCACCGATTTTCAACGTCGTGCGACGCTTCGGTGTCACTGTCCGGACAGCACGCCTCGGGACCGGCGCCGGTGATGTCGTGAGCGCCATCGCACGTCTGATCGGTGCGCGGACCCGGATGGTGGTTCTCTCGCACCTCACGTGGAACACTGGTGCCGTGCTCCCGGTCAAGGAGATCGCCGAGCTTGCACACCGCGTCGGAGCACTCGTCGTCATTGACGGTGCCCAGTCCGCGGGATCTCTTCCTGTAAACGTCAAGGAACTCGGCGTCGACGTGTACGCCATTCCTGGGCAAAAGTGGTTGTGCGGCCCGGAAGGCACCGGGGCCGTGTATTTCTCCGACGATGCACTCGATCAACTGCAGCTGACTATCGTCGGCTACGCCTCCCTGGTCCAAGGAGCACTCGAACCGATCGGCGGTTACTTCGTACCCAAACCCACCGCTGAGCGCTTCGAGGTGGGCGGTGTGCACATGCCCGCGATCGCCGGGCAGGTCGCTGCGCTCCGCTGGCTACGGGAAGACGTCGGTTACGACTGGATCTTTGGGCGCATCGCCGCACTGGGTCACTATGCCTGGCAACGTCTCGCCGGACTGGAGGGTGTGGAGGTGCTGACACCCCCCGATCGGATGGCCGGGCTCGTGACTTTTACTGTGCGCGGCTGCGACCCACAGCAACTTGTGGAGAAGCTGCTCGAACGGAACGTCATCGTTCGCTGGATTACTCATCCCTACAGCGTGCGTCTCTCCGCTGGCTTTTACAATACCGAAGACGATATCGAGCGCCTGATCGAGGCGCTCCTCGCAGTCC
>DAOTWO010000459.1:0-9887 GCA_034435855.1 Thermomicrobium sp.
CCGTTCGCTCGACGTAGGCCCGATAGGCATCACCTTCAAGCTGGCTCAATTGACGAGCCAGGGCATCGCGTTCAGCCACCAACTCGGCGAGCGCCGCTCGCCGTTCGGCCACTTGTGCTTCCAGCTGACGGGCACGCCAGGCCTGTTGTCCGAACGCGACAACGAAGTAGAGCGCGAGAGCAAAGCTCAGAGCCACAACGACCGCATTGCGGAGCCAGGCAAGGGTCAGTCGCATTGCTCACACCTGCGCAGCGAGAGCTGGCCACATCGTGTGCCACGGGGTCGCCTGCTCGTAGGCATGCGCAACCCGCAACAGCGTCGGTTCGTCAAACGGACGTCCCATAAACTGGAGGCTGACGGGCAAACCGTGCGCAAAGCCACACGGCACCGCGATCGCTGGCAGACCAGCCATGTTAGCAGGAATGGTAAAGACGTCAGAGAGGTACATCTGCAGCGGATCGGCTGTCCGTTCGCCGAGTCGGAACGCGACAGTCGGCGAGGTCGGTGCAGCGATGACATCGACGCGTTCGAAGGCTTGGTCGAAGTCGCGCTTGATAAGTGTGCGTACCTTTTGGGCCTTCACATAGTAGGCATCGTAGTAACCTGCACTGAGCGCATAGGTGCCAAGCATAATGCGCCGCTTCACTTCTGGGCCAAACCCCTCGCCACGGGTGCGAAGATAACGCTCGAGGAGCGTTTCACCGGGAAGACTGAGTCCGTACTTTACTCCGTCGTAGCGGGCCAGGTTCGCGCTCGCCTCGGACGGTGCGATGATGTAGTAGGTGGCAAGTGCGTACTCGGTGTGCGGCAGGGAGACTGGCACCAGTTCCGCACCGAGCTCCTGCAGCGTCCGTAGTGCCTCCTCGATCACCTCTTCAACAGCGGGATCCATACCCGGGACACGATACTCGGCAGGGATCCCGATCCGGAGTCCGCGGATATCTCCGGTCAAGGCAGCACGGTAGTCAGGAACAGGCAGATCAACCGATGTCGAATCGGCAGGATCATGCCCTGCGATGACCTGAAGCAGTAGCGCGAGATCTTCGACTGTTCGACCAAAGGGGCCGATCTGATCCAAGCTCGAGGCAAAGGCGATCAGCCCGTAACGTGAGACGCGGCCATAGGTCGGCTTGAGCCCCACAATGCCGCAGAATCCAGCCGGCTGGCGAATCGAGCCACCGGTGTCCGAACCAAGCGCGAGCATAGCCTCGCCAACCGCGACTGCCGCTGCCGAGCCGCCGCTCGAGCCACCGGGTACCCGTTCGAGATCCCACGGATTTCTCGTCGGCCCATAGGCCGAATTTTCCGTCGACGAACCCATTGCGAACTCGTCGGTGTTT
Organism: Thermomicrobium sp.; assembly: GCA_034435855.1. Taxonomy (GTDB): domain Bacteria; phylum Chloroflexota; class Chloroflexia; order Thermomicrobiales; family Thermomicrobiaceae; genus Thermomicrobium. The sequence continues at coordinate 1,341 of DAOTWO010000459.1, forward strand.
GCTTTGCCCACGAATACCGCATCCTGTGCCCGCAAGCGCGCGACGACAGTCGCGTCATACGGTGAACGGAATCCCTCCAGGATGCGCGAGCCAGCGGTTGTCGGCGCGTCGACCGTGCAGAGGTTATCTTTGAGCGCGATCGGAATACCCGTGAGGAGTGTACCTTCCCCACGGGCGATCCGGGCATCGGCTGCTTCAGCCTGCCGGCGCGCGATTTCTGGTGTCAGCGTAATGAAGGCATGGATGTGCGGTTCCACACGCTCGATCTGTGCCAGATGCGCGTCGAGGAGCTCCACCGCGCTGATCTCCCGTCGGTCGAGCAACCTCCGCGCTTCTCCTGCACTCAGACGGATGAGTTCGCTGGCCACCCTTCCCCCTCAGCTCTGCTCGAGAACTGCATGGACGCGGAAGAATCCGTCCTCGCTTTCTGGTGCATTCGCCAGTACCGCTTCGACCGGCAACGAGGGACGGACCTCGTCCTCACGCCAAATGTTCTGCAGCGTAATCACTTGCGCCGTCGGCGGAATCGCCTCGGTATCCAACTCCTGAATCCGGCTGACATGTTCGAGGATTGAGGAGAGCTGCTCACGCATCCGCTCGCGCTCCTCCTCGCTGAGCCCGAGGCGTGCGAGCATAGCCACGTGGTCGACGATCTCCCGGCTCAGTCGCATCCCATCCTCCATCCTTGCACCAGGAGGCAGTCTACCATGTCGGTCATTCACGCTCCGGTAGCGCGTTGGCCGTGATGACCTCACGATACCAGTAGTAGCTTGCCTTGGGAATGCGAGCGAGCGTCGCGTAGTCGACGTAGACGATGCCGAACCGCTTGCTGTACCCGTAGGCCCATTCGAAGTTGTCCAGGAGCGACCAGACAAAGTAACCACGGAGCGGCACGCCGGCAGCGATTGCTCGATGCGCTGCAGCGAAATGCGCCGCGAGATAGGCAATCCGCCGCTCGTCCCGCACCTCCCCATCCACTAGTTCATCGGGATAGGCTGCCCCGTTCTCGGTGATGTAGAGTGCTGGCGGTCCATACTCTCTGGAGAGACGCAGCAAGAGTTGTTCCAGACCTTCTGGAACCACCGGCCAGCCCATGTCTGTCAACTCGTAGCCGCGTGCCTGGAGTTCCGCTGGGGTTAGCGCCTGAATCCCAAGCGGTTGCTCCTCAGATGCAACCGCTCGGACAAATGCCGGAGCGTAATAGTTGACACCAAGGAAATCGAGCGGCTGGGCGATCACAGGCACGTCTTGCTCAGGCGGCTCGTAGTATGAAGCCAAGAGTTCGCGAACATCGGATGGATAGCCACACCCGAAGACTGGATCTAAGAACCAGCGGTTGAGCAACCCGTCAAAGCGCTGCGCCGCCTGACGATCCACCTCTTCCTCGCTCGCCGGCATGACCGGCGAAAGGTTCAGAGTGATACCAACCTGAGCTTGCCGACTGGCAGCGCGGATCGCTTGGGTTGCCAGGCCGTGTGAAAGCAGTAAGTGATGACTCACACGCACCGCCGTGGCGAGATTCTGAATCCCCGGTGCGTGAACCCCTTGATAGTGGCCAAGGTAGGCGACAACCCAAGGCTCATTGTGCGTGATCCAGTAGCGGACTCGGTCACCAAGTCGGCGGGCGACAACATCCGCATACGCCGCAAACGCCTCCGCCGTCGCACGCTCTGCCCACCCACCCTGATCCTGTAAGGCTTGCGGGAGATCCCAGTGATAGAGCGTCACAAATGGCGTAATCTTCGCCTCCAGCAACGCATCGACGAGGCGATCATAGAACGCAAGGCCACGCTCGTTGACGACGCCAGCACCGTGCGGGAACACACGTGGCCAGGCGATCGAGAAGCGGTAGGCCGGCGTGCCAAGTTCCTGCATCAGGCGCACATCCCCAGGCCAGCGGTGGTAGTGATCACAAGCGACATCACCCGTGTGCCCCTCGAACGTCTTGCCCGGGGTATGGCTGAAGGAATCCCAGATCGACGGACCACGCCCGTCCTCGTGGACTGCCCCCTCAATCTGGTACGCTGCAGTCGCCGTGCCCCAGAGAAACCCGTCCGGAAAGCGTCGCGCCGTCATCGTTGAACTCCCTTCCCGTTGAGCGGTGCGCACGAGGCAGGATAACACGCTCAAGAGAGTTCGACCGCATCGAAGATCGCCTTGGCTGCCTCAAGCCGGCGAAGATCGTCTGGAGTCAGGGAAGGTGCACCTGTCTGGGGATCTGTGTCCTGCTGGTCAGCCCCTTTGGGGTCGACCGGCTCTTCGCTCACCGTCGCGTCGGCCGTGCTGGAGGGCTGAAGCGCTGGAATATCCTCGGGCGCAACACAGACGATGCGGCATGGCCGTCCAAGATGCCGTGCCAGCACCCGTTCAATCACACGGCGGAGATCGGTTTCTTCGTTGAGGCGCTTGCGGTGGAACTCGTATGGCGCGACGAGTACAACTTCCTCACCCCGGACGAGTCGCGGCTCGGCGTCAGCGAGGAGCGCGGCCGCCTTGCTGTTGGCAGCGCGGAGCTCACGGCGGATCGCCGCCCACCGGAGCAGCAGCTGTTCGAGCAACGCCTCGTTTGATTGCCCCGGTGTCTGTGGGGTTCCGCTCGCCGCCTGTGGCGGGCGTGAAACAGTGGGCGACGCCGATCCATCGTTGGGCAGGCGCACCGGCTGAGAACGAGCAGGCGAAGCAGCTGCGGCCGGTTGGGGCGGTCGCAGTGGTGTCGTCGGTGCGACTGCCGTGGTCGGCTGCTGCAGCGCGAGGATTGATTCGACGAGCGCAAGCTCGAGGAGGAGCTGCGGATCCACGCCAGAACGAGGCAGCGGTGCGTCCAGACCAGCCAAGCGTCGCAACACGGTTGTGAGCTCGGCCAACGAAAACCGTTGGGCCAACTCGGCGGCATGCTCCGGGAGCAACAGCTCACGACCGCCCGCGCGGAGGTGAAGTAAGGCCCGCACGAACGCGATCAGGTCGCGACCGAACTGCTGCAAGTCATCTCCGGCATCAGCTACGTCGGCGACCGTTCGGAGCGCTCGGCCAGGATCGCGATCAGCGAGTGCCGTAACGACCTCGACTAGTCGCTCGTTGCGACTACCGCCAAGAACCTCTCGGGCGAGTTCCAGAGTGATGACCTGATTTGCGGAATGCTCACCGGCGAAGACGGCGAGACGCTCCAAAAGACCCAGCGCATCTCGCAGACTCCCAGTGGCCCGTCGGGCGATGAGCGCTAGCACCTCGTCGTCGGCCCTGATTCCTTCCTGTGCACAGACAGCGCGGAGTCGCTCGACTACCCGATCCACCGGGAGGCGGCGGAAGTCGAACCGCTGGCAGCGAGAGGCAACAGTTTCCGGGAGCTTGTCCGGTTCCGTTGTGGCCAGAACAAAGACGACGTGCGCCGGCGGCTCTTCTAGCGTCTTAAGGAAGGCATTGAAGGCATCACGCGTGAGCTGATGCGCCTCGTCGATGATGTAGAACTTTGTGCGGAGCTCGACTGGTGCATACTTGACCTTCTCGCGCAAATCGCGAATATCGTCCACACCGCGGTTCGAAGCAGCATCGATCTCGACGATATCGACCGCGGCCCCACTGGCAATCGTCCGGCAGGCTTGGCATCGGTTGCACGGTCGCTGCCAGGGATCCGACTCAAGACAGTTCACCGCCTTGGCGAGGAGCCGAGCCGTACTCGTCTTTCCCGTCCCACGCGGGCCGCAAAACAGGTAGGCATGGGCGACCCGCCCCAACGCGACTGCATTCCGCAAGGTGCGGGCGATCGGCTCCTGTCCGACAAGTTCTTCAAACGTCTGAGGACGATACTTCCGGTACAATGACCCGGACTGCATGTTGGCCTCGCGGGACGAACTCATGATCTGGGGCCTCTCCAAGTGGTGACGCAGCGCAAGCGTCCGTACAGCTAAGCATACGTGGGGGCGTGCCTGGCAGGCAATGGGGACGCTTTACCTCGTCGGAACACCGATTGGCAACCTGGAGGATATCACCATGCGAGCACTGCGTGTCCTTCGCGAGGTCCAGCTGATCGCAGCCGAGGACACCCGCGAGACACGGAAGTTGCTCGGGCGATACGGCATCACAACTCCAGTCGTCAGTTACCATGCCCACAGCGGGCCAGCACGCCTCCGACAGCTTTTGGCAGCACTCGAAGAAGGTGACGTTGCTGTCGTCAGCGAGGCTGGTATGCCGGGAATCTCGGATCCGGGAGCAGAACTGGTTCAGGCAGCATCCGCCGCTGGCCATAGCGTCGTCGTGGTACCAGGCCCCTCTGCCGTGACGGCCGCGGCTGCGGTCTCGGGGCTGGTGACCGATGGTTTTCTCTTTCTCGGCTTTCTCCCGCGGCGCAGCAGTCAACGACGTGAGCAGCTGGCCGCGGTGCGGTCCCTGCCATATCCGCTGATCGTCTTCGAGGCGCCGCACCGGTTACGAGAGATGCTGGCTGATGCACTGGAAGTACTCGGAGATCGGTCGGTCGCGGTCTGCCGAGAGCTGACGAAACAGTTTGAGGAAGTGCAGCGGACGACACTCCGCGGGGCGCTGTCGCTCTTCGAGCAGCGAGAACCCAGAGGAGAGTTCGTCCTGGTGATCGCAGCCGAGCAACCGACGCCTACGACGTGGGACGAAACAGCAGTTCGGCGCCTCGTCGCGGAGCATTTGGCTGCTGGGTTGGCACCGAGTGCTGTGGCACGGGAGCTAGCACGTATAACCGGACTCCCGCGCCGCGAACTGTACCGGATCGCTGTGGCGACACGGTCGGAGCGTGCTGTTCCGGCGACAGCGGAGGAAGGAGAAGAGCATGAGCGCTGAGGCGACCCCGCGTCTTCCGTTGGAGGGGCTGACCGTGATCGAGCTCGGCCAGGCGGTCTCGAGCCCCCTCTGTACGATGCTTCTAGGAGATCTTGGAGCCGATGTGATCAAGATTGAGCCTCCCCAGGGCGATCCGGCCCGAGGCTACGGGCCACCCTTCGTCGCCGGAGAGAGTCCCTACTTTCTCTCAGTGAACCGAAACAAACGAAGTGTCGTGATCGACTTGAAGCATCCAGACGGTGCTCGTCTGGCACGTCAGCTTGCGACTCGCGCTGACGTCCTGGTGACGAACTTTCGGCCATCTGCGATGCGACGACTCGGCTTGGATGAGCCGTCGCTGCGTGCGGAGAACCCGCGTCTCATTTACTGTCAGGTCACTGGATACGGGCCACGTGGACCGTGGGCAGACGTCCCGGCATTCGACCAGGTGGCACAGGGGATGTCGGGATTAATGAGCGTCACTGGGAAGCCGGAGAGCGGTCCGGTGCGCGTTGGGATTGCCATCGCTGACATCTTGGCAGCATTGTTCGCGACGTACGGGGTCCTTGCGGCGCTCTATGAACGCGAGCGAACTGGCGTTGGGCAACGGGTTGATACATCACTGCTGGGAGCAGTGATCGGCGTACTGACGTTCCAAGCAGGGCGATACCTCGCTGGAGGTGGTGAACCGGGCTTGGAAGGGAACGACCACCCAGTCGCCGCTCCCTACGGGGCATTCCGGGCCGCTGACGGGCTCATCAATATCGCCATCGCCAACGAGCAGATGTGGCGCCGGTTAGCCGAAGAGGTTGGTCACCCTGAGTGGCTTGATGATCCTCGCTTCCGTACGAACGCGGACCGCGTGGCAAACCGAGCAGCCATGAACGCAGCGCTCGAAGCAGCACTTCAAAACGACACCGTGGCAAATTGGGTCGAACGCTTGAGCCGAGCGGGAGTCGCTTGTGGACCAATCTGGACAGTCGGTCAGGCACTGGAGAGCGAGCCTGTGCAGTATCTGGGGATTGTGCAGACGGTCGAGCATGCGCTCGCCGGGCCGATCCGGCTCGTTGGTCCAGCGGTTGAACTCTCACACACGCCGCCAGTGATCCGTCGTGCTCCACCGCTACTGGCACAACACACGGCGGAGATCCTTGCGGAACTTGGGTACAGCGAGGAGGCGATCGCCGCACTTGCTGAGAGCGGCGCAGTGGTTTTGGGGCCAGTGACGCGAGAGCGGGCAGTGCGATGAGAAACGGACGTATTCAGCTTCACCGCGCCGACGCGGTGGCCACGGTCGTCTTGGATCGCCCAGAGGCACACAACGCGCTCACGGCAGCAATGTGGCGCGACTTGGCAGAGGCGGTGCGGCAGCTGAGCGTGGAGGAAACGATCCGCGTGATCGTGATCCGCGGCGCAGGTGAGCGAGCGTTCAGCGCCGGAGCCGACATCCGCGAGTTTCCGGAGCGTCGGACAGGCTTCGCGGCTGCGTGGGCCTATGACCGGCTCGTGAGCGCGGCACTTGAGACCGTCCAGGAGGCTCCGCAGCCTGTCCTTGCAGTTCTTCGCGGGCTTGCGGTTGGTGGCGGCTTGGAACTTGCCGCCGCTTGCGATGTGCGCATCGCAAGTGACGATGCTCGACTCGGACTACCTATTGGGAGGCTGGGCGTTATGCCAGGGCTGGCCGAGACGCGGGCGCTGCTCCGGCTTCTCCCACCGGGGAAGATCGTCGAGTTGGTCATGCGTGGCGAACTGATCACTGCAAGAGAAGCGGAACGGATTGGGCTCGTGACAGAGGTTGTGCCTGTCGAAGAGTTGGAGACTGCAGTGCAGCGGTGGATCGACCGTCTGCTCGCACTCTCTCCCGAGACACTACGGGCGACCAAGTACGCGGTACGCCTGGCCACGAGCGGGAGCACCCTAGACGACCCGCGTTACCGCGCACTCTTGGCCAGCGTTTATGAAAGCGAGTCATATCGAGAAGGTGTGCGGGCATTTCTCGAGAAACGTGCTCCGGCCTTTGGAGCACTACGGACATCCCAGGACGCTCCCTAGCTGGTCAGAGGCCAAGGGACCGAAGATCCTGTTTTTTGAGCAACACGGGTCATCAGCTTCCGGTCACAGGCAGGACAAGGACGGAGAAACTGTTCGTTGCATGGGATGATATGTATTGCAGCCGTGTTTCCCCGAATGGTTCTCCGTCAGGCGCCGTTGGAAGACCATGTGCATTTGAGCCTCTCGCTGGAGCATGTTCATCGTTGCACGAGAACGACTGTGTAGTAATGCATCCCATCGGATGCGGTCGCTTCGGCAACGCCGAAGTGGGTGAAACGACCGTCGAGCAGGATCGCCCGATGTGACGGGCTGGCGAAAAGTGACCGCGCAGCTTCCGCAGCAGTACGTTCCAGCGGGTAGTTATTGCGCTGGAGCGTTTCACCAGCGAAGCGCCACGGAATACCGGTTGCGGTGATGAGGTCGAAAGCAGTCTGCCCCTCTGGTGAGGCGTGAGCGAAGTAACCACGACGAGCCATGTCGTTACTCCGGTATTGGGCGATCGCAGTGAGCACCGGATCGAGGACGAGCGGTGCAAGTCCGTTCTCCTGACGGGTCCGATTGATGAGCTGAGTAAGCTGGTTGGCAAGCCTATTTTCTTGGTAATTGAGGTCTCGATTCCGCTCTGCCCAGACGACGGCGCCGAGCCGGCCGAGTAGGACCGCCCATTCGGTTCCGGCGAACTCCGGATGATACTCGAAGCGAGCTCGCTCGAAGTACTGTACCAGTATCCCACCTTCCCAGAAGGGTTCAGTGATCGGGAATCCGAAGATGCGGACGCCGCCTCGTGTTTCCCAATACGTGAGAAATTCCGGTGCGATGTGGTGTCCAGTTTCGGGGACATAGCGGCGACCGGAGAGCGGCGCAACCGGGCGGAAGTCGCGCCCCTCACGCTCAGCGATCTCTTTGCCCAGAAGACCAAGGAGAACGGTATAGTCAGTCCCCGCCAGTTCGGGGTGATACTTAAAGCGTTGACGCTCAAAGTACTGGACAAGGTAGCCGCTCTCGAAGATGGCTAACCCGATCGGATAGCCGAAGGTGCGCACGCCACCGTAGCGCTCGTAGAAGTCCTGAAAGACAGGTGCGACATCGTAACCGGTCGGGCTCGCGGCGACAGCGGGGCCAGGCCACAGCGCCAAAAGCCAGAGGAACAGCGGTATCCACACCACACGTGACAGGGAGCGACGCACCATGTTCGAGCCTTTCTTCTCGGCTGGTCTCGTTCGACCAGTAAAGAGAGTGATCGGCTTCGTGGGAGTCACGATGAGAGACGCGATCGGGGGAGGTGCGGATAGGGAGGTGGAGGGGCACCGTCCTAGTTCTGTCATGCTAGCCCGCGTGGGACTTGCGGTTTGAGCTTGGGGGAGATGCGGGTTTGTGAAAGCAGACGCACGGGTGGGGAAAGCGGTACCGGACCTCTCATGAGCGCAGGGAGAGGCACGGTGGGCACAGAAACAGCGGGAAGAGCAGTTCATGGTGGAGAGAGTCGGCCAGGAAGAACACGGAGGAGAGCAGCGGTGGGGCGCTGCGACTCCCTCGCGAAAGCGTGGTGGATCACACGATGACCTTCGCGAGTGTCACGCGCTACTGTCCCGGAAAGAGCGATGCGTGTAGCGGTGGCCACCACAGAAGCCGCAGTGTGCATCGTGTTCACGAGCGACGTAGCACGTCGGTGATTCCGGAGACGGGCATGCTAGCGAGGTACGTCGCTGG
>DAOTWO010000460.1:0-3875 GCA_034435855.1 Thermomicrobium sp.
GCGACGAGCTCGCGGGCGAGCGCGACGACATGCTCTACGGTGAAGCCGAAGTGCTCGGCCAAAACAGGAGCCGGTGCGGAGGCACCGAACCGGTCGACCCCGAGTCCGCGGCCGTGCGGTCCCAGATACCGCTCCCAGCCCAAGAGGCGAGCCGCCTCGACGACGAGACGCCGCGGCACCTCCGGTGGGAGCACGGCGGCACGGTAGTCGTCTGGTTGCCGATCGAAGAGTTCCCAGCTCGGCATACTCACGACGCGGACGGCCAGCCCGTCACGCTCGAGTGTCTCCGCAGCCTGCACGACGAGGGCAACTTCGGAGCCACTGGCAATGAGAAGGAGATCGGGCGGCCAGCGTGAAGCTTCACGAACCACGTAGGCGCCGCGCGCCAGTCCCTCGGCCACGCCGGCAGTGACGGTAGGCACCTTCTGGCGGGTGAGAACGAGCGCTACCGGCCCTTCGTTGCAGTTGAGCGCAATGCGCCAGGCCTCCACCGTTTCGGCAGCGTCGGCTGGGCGGATGACGGTGAGGTTGGGGATTGCGCGGAGGGAAGCGAGGTGCTCGATAGGCTGGTGCGTTGGGCCGTCCTCACCAAGGAAGATGCTATCGTGGGTAAAGACGTAGATCACCGGAAGATGCATGAGGGCAGCAAGGCGCAAGGCGGGGCGCAAGTAGTCACTGAAGACAAGGAAGGTTCCGCCGTAGGCAATCAGGCCGCCGTGGAGGGTCAGCCCATTGAGTATTGCTCCCATGGCATGTTCGCGGACACCAAAGTGGATGTTTCGTCCAGAGTATCGCTCTTTGGTGATCGTGGGGTAGCCCTCCAGCGAAGTCCGGGTAGACTCACTGAGATCGGCTGAGCCACCAATGAGGAAGGGGATCCGCGGAGCCAGCGCGTTGAGCACTAACCCTGATGCCTCACGAGTAGCGAGCTGCTGTCCATTGGTGAACGTGGGAAGTCCAGCATCCCATCCAGGTGGGAGGGTACGGGAAAAGGCAGTGTCCCACTCGGCTGCAAGCTCGGGATAGGCGGCGCGCCAGGCGACGAATGTGGCATTCCATTCGTCCTCGAACTGCTGCCACGTGGGGCGAAGGCTGGCAAAGTAGTCCAGGACCTCTTGGGGAACGAAGAATGGGGGCTCTTCTGGCCAACCGAGTGCCTGCTTCGTGCGGCGGACCTCGTCGGGGCCGAGCGGAGCGCCGTGAGCCGCCGCGGTGTCTTGTTTACCGGGGCTGCCGTAGGCGATGTGGGTATGACAAAGAATGAGGCTCGGGCGCTCGAGCTCGGCGCGGGCCTCGATGAGTGCCTGATCGACGGCAAGCCGGTCGTGGCCATCGACCTCGAGCACGTGCCAGCCGCAGGCGGTGAAACGGCGGCGGACATCTTCCGTGAACGCGAGATCAGTGGGGCCATCGATCGAGATATCGTTGTCGTCGTACAGGTAGATAAGGCGACCGAGGCCAAGGTGACCAGCAAGGGAAGCGGCCTCGTAGCTCACCCCCTCCATGAGGTCACCGTCGCTGACGATGGCGTAGGTGTAATGGTCGATAACTGGATATCCGGGACGGTTGAAATACTCGGCAAGCCAGCGCTCAGCCAACGCCATCCCGACACCGGCGGCGAAGCCTTGACCGAGCGGGCCGGTGGTGATCTCGACGCCTGGGGTATGGCCATACTCGGGATGGCCGGGTGTGCGGCTGCCCCACTGGCGGAAGTTCTGGAGATCATCGAGCGTGAGTACGCCGCTCAAGTAGAGGAGGGCGTAGAGGAGCATCGAGCCGTGGCCGGCGGAGAGGACGAAGCGGTCACGGTTGAGCCAGTGTGGATTCGCGGGGTTGTGCCGCAGGTGCTTTGTCCAGAGGACAAAGGCAGCATCGGCCATCCCCATCGGCATTCCGGGGTGACCGGAACGAGCACGTTCCACGGCATCCATGGCGAGGACACGGATGGCATTCACGCAACGCTGCTCACGGTCGGACATAAGCCACCTCCACCATTCCGCGCAGGGGATATCCGCGCTCCTGCCCCCCGCAAGAGGGTACCGCAGACAGGAGTTTCCGCGTACCCGCCGGGGCGACCGACTTCCGTCAGCGCGTGGCAGGCGGATTTGCCGTCATCGGCGACGAGCTGCTGCATGGGAGGTGACGGAGGTCCACGAGCGTGACCGCACCACGCGTCCTGGTCGGTGGACGCGAGCACAGGGGAAGGTACAACCTCACAGCAGAGGCAACGCTGTCACCCCTGCGACGCTCAGCGGGGAACAACCACCCGTCACCGTGGGCACCAAAAGGTGCGCCAGCCCTGGTACCGCAGACTGGCCCCAGGTGGTACTTGAGTCAAGACGAGGACTGCACTCAGCAGATCACCGCCGGCGCCGATCGCGTTGAGCAGGCCAAACACCAGGACTGGCTCACGCCAGGCAGGAACCAGCCGACTCAACGCGAGTGTGGCCACAGTGACGGCGACGAGCGGGCACAGAGCAGTGAGGAGCCAACGTTCACGGGTGAGTTCGCCGGTGTAGTGCACGTAGGCGACGAAGGCACGGGGCCACACGCCCAGCACAAGGTGGGGAGAGGCAAGTGAACCCGGAACACTGAGAGCGTGCAAAAGTTCGTGCGTAGGGATCAAGACAAAAACCGCAACGAGAGTCCAACGATCACCGGAAAGAACCAATTCGCCTGTCGGCTGCAAGAACAGAGCAAGGACCACGTACCCGACGGCCGTTAGAACCCCGAGCGGTATCGCGAGAGCGAGGAGAAGTGCGATGTGGTGTGGTTCCCGAAGTGGTTGCCAGGGCGGTTGGGGATGAAAGGTTGGGTCACTCGGTGGGGGACCTAAATGGAAACGCATCCTGCCTTCCCACATGAGGCCAGCCCGAACTGGCCCAGGCGAGTCTACCACACAAACTCGTTCGTCGGTGCTTGTACAACCACCAGGGCAGAGGACATTCCGAGCGGCAAGCCCGGAATCAGTCGACGCCCCGGGGAGGTTCACGCCGCCCCAACCGCGAGCCGAGGTCCTAGATCCGCCCACTGGACACGGCGCAATGAGTGGTTGCACAGCTGTCACCCGATTGATGCTGGCAAGGCTTCTGCTGGCTGCGTCTGAACGGGGATGATCGACGCCAAGGAGATGCGGGCCGAACGCCAAAGAACAAACTAGAAGGCGCTCGGATATGCGGCGGCCGGCGGCGCCACACGTCTTTTCGGCAGGATCGCAGTGAGACCATGTACAACGAGCCGAAGCATGACGCACTGCCCACCAAACCACTGGAGGGGCGCGACATCGGAGCTGGCACCAAGGACGAAGCACTGGGCAACGGGCATGAAGCAGGGCAGTCACCCGAGCGAGTGGAGTTCAGGGCGCTGGACAGGAGAATCCATGCGCGAACCCACCATCGCGAGGACGCCAGGAGCGGAGGAGTGCCGAATGTGAGGGGAACAGAGTCGTAGTTGGTCGTTCGCCAAACCTCTACGCCAATGAAGCAGCAGTGAGGCTGAGCGCAGCCTCAGAGACGGACACTGGTACACCCCCACGTGCGTGGGGACAACGCAATGGCGGTGATTTCCGTCAGTACCGCGCGACGGTACACCCCCACGTGCGTGGGGACAACTTCTTGACAGAGGTCCTCAGGGACCGTGGCCTCGGTACACCCCCACGTGCGTGGGGACAACGCTCTTGCAACTGCCATCGAGCCACAACTGCACGGTACACCCCCACGTGCGTGGGGACAACGGTCTCGTCCACCAGAACGATCGAGACTGCGTACGGTACACCCCCACGTGCGTGGGGACAACTTCCACGTGACCTGGATCTTCGGGATTGGAATCGGTACACCCCCACGTGCGTGGGGACAACGCTCGCCGCGCGCGAACGC
>DAOTWO010000461.1:0-1612 GCA_034435855.1 Thermomicrobium sp.
CAGACTTAAGATCGGCAACCGTTCCACCACTCACTCCCCTGCGCCAGCGTTCAACGGAAGAGCGTACTGCCGAAAGCCAGATATATCCCGACCAGCAAGACCGTGCCGAAGGCGATTGCCAACGCATAGTTGGCCACCAGCCCCGTTTGGAGGCGTCGCCACATCTGTGCTATCAAAGTGACGATGCGAGCCGAGCCGTTCACCACACCGTCGATGATGGCGACGTCGACCGTGCGCCACAGCCAATTCGCCGCGGCGTCGAGCGGTCGGACAACAGACCGCTGGTAGAAGACGTCCAAATACCACCCGTTTGCTGCCAGCCGATAGAGCGGACCCAGGCGCTCAGCGACCGCAGCAGGCGAGATCGTCCCGCGGACGTAGGCCGCATGGGCCGTCCAAAGTCCGGCAAGCGCGACCAGTGTTGAGGCAGCAGCCATGCCGAGCGTAAGGCCGAGCGAGACTTCATGGTGTGTGGCACCCTCGAATACTGGTTCGAGGGCGTGGTGAATCCAGCCAGCCTCGGGAGGAACACCAAGAAATCCGGTGACTGCTGCGCCGATTGCCAGGATCACCAGCGGCACTGCCATCGTTGTCGGTGGATCGTGTGGATGGAGTTCGTGTGGATCGAAGCGTGGCTGGCCGTGGAAGGTGAGGAAGACAGCGCGGAACATATAGAGCGCCGTGAAGAAAGCAGCTACCAGTCCGACGAGTGCGAGCAGCGGTGCGCCCCCGACCCACGCGCCGACGAGGATTTCGTCTTTGCTCCAAAAACCAGCGAGTGGCACAATGCCGGCGTTCGCCGCAGCGCCGATCACAAACGTCCAGTACGTGAGTGGCATCCAGCGCTTGAGCCCGCCCATGCGGCGCATATCAAGCTCGTCGTGCATGGCATGCATCACCGCACCCGAACCGAGGAAGAGGAGTGCCTTGAAGAACGCATGGGTAAAAAGGTGAAACATGGCGGGGATCCACGCTCCGACTCCGAGTGCAAGTGCCATGTACCCGAGCTGACTCACAGTGGAGTAGGCCACCACGCGTTTTATGTCGAACTGCGTCGTCGCAATCGTCGCGGCCACAAAGGCGGTGAGTCCGCCGATCACTGCGACAACCCACAGCGCGATCGGTGAGGCAAGGAAGATCGGATGCGCTCGGGCAACCATGAAGATGCCGGCGGTCACCATCGTTGCTGCGTGGATGAGGGCCGAGACTGGGGTAGGTCCCTCCATAGCGTCTGGAAGCCAGACAAAGAGCGGCAGTTGCGCGGACTTGCCGATCGCACCGGTGAAGAGGAGAAGAGCGATCGCCGTCACAGTGCCGGAGCTGAGCTGTGGTATGGCCTCAAAGACCGCGTGGTAATCAAGCGTGCCGAGACTGGTGAAGAGCAACATGATACCGAGTGCAAAACCGAAGTCACCAATACGGTTGACGACGAACGCTTTCTTTGCTGCTTCCGCTGCCGAGCGGCGACGGAACCAGAACCCGATGAGGAGATACGAGCATAGCCCAACCGCCTCCCAGAAGACGAAGAGCACGAGAAAGTTATTTGCCAGGACGAGCATCACCATCGAGAAGACGAAGAGCGGGAGCCAGGCAAAGAAGCGATAGTAGCCGG
>DAOTWO010000462.1:0-2125 GCA_034435855.1 Thermomicrobium sp.
TAGGCACGCGGCCGACCACACAGTTTGCAGCGGTTCCGGTGCCGTACTGCGTATTTCGGCGGCTTGAGTGATGCGACAATCTTCGCCTTGCGCGCCATTGCTCTTCTTCGCTCCCCGTTAGTCTCGGAACGGCATACCCAGCAGCTCAAGAAGCCGCCGGGCCTCGACGTCCGTGCGGGCCGTTGTCACGATCGTTACCTCAAGGCCGCGCACTTTATCGATCTTATCGTAATCAACCTCCGGGAACACGAGTTGCTCCCGCAATCCAATCGTGTAGTTTCCACGGCCGTCAAACGATTTCGTCGACACGCCACGGAAGTCACGGATTCGAGGCAAGGCAATCGAGATCAGACGGTCCAGGAAATCCCACATGCGATTGCCACGTAGCGTCACCATAACGCCGATCGGCATCCCCTTGCGCAAGCGGAATGCCGCGATCGACTTCCGTGCTCGTGTCACGACCGCCCTTTGACCACTAATCGCGGCAAGATCATTCATCGCGTGATCAATGGCCTTGGGATTCGAAACCGCTTCACCCAGGCCAATATTCAAGACAATTTTTTCCAGTCGCGGCACCGCAAAACGGTGCGGATACCCAAACTCTTCCATCAGTTTGGGTACAACTTCTTCGCGATACAACCGCTTCAAGCGCGGTTCCACGCGTTCGTGCACTTCGGTCGCCATTGTTCACTCGCCTCACTTCGTACGCCGATGCGCCGTCGGCTTCTCGATCGTCTGCTGGCACTTCTTGCAATACCGAACCTTTTCACCGCTCTCTGTAAAGCGGAACCCCACCCGCGTCGGTTTCCCACAGTGCGGGCACACGAGCATCACCTTGGAGACATGAATCGGCGCTTCCATTTCGATGATGCCCGCTTGCCGCACGCCCGGTATCGCACGCTGATGGCGTTTTACAATGTTGACACCTTCCACGATCACACGATCTTCGAGCGGCAAGTTTTGACGGACGCGCCCGCGCGCACCCTTGTCCTTGCCGCGAATGACGATCACCTCGTCGCCTGTGACAATCTTCTTCGCCATGACCGGCACCCCTCACAATACTTCCGGGGCTAGCGAGACGATGCGCATGTACTGCTTGTCCCGGAGCTCCCGTGCTACTGGGCCGAAGATCCGGGTTCCTCGGGGCTGCCCCTGTGGGGTGACAAGGACGGCCGCGTTATCATCAAACTTGATGTACGATCCATCCTTGCGCCGGTACTCCTTTTTCGTGCGGACGATGACCGCATAGACGACATCGCCCTTCTTCACCGAGGCATTCGGCTCGGCCTTCTTGACCGAGGCAACAATCAAATCCCCTACTGACCCGTAGCGACGCTTGGAGCCCCCGAGGACGCGAATACACATGATTTCCTTCGCGCCCGTATTGTCCGCTACAACCAGTTTCGAGAGTGGTTGGATCATTGTTCGACCTCACCCTCTCGTTCGCGTGCTTCGCGTTCCTCGATTAGCTCCTGTACCTCTGGGGTCGCGCGCTCGAGAATCTTGCGCACGATCCAGCGCTTCATTTTGCTCAGCGGCCGGGTTTCTTCAATGAGCACCAGATCCCCGATCCGGCAAAGGTTATGCTCGTCGTGCGCATAAAACTTGCTCGTGCGGCGAATCGTCTTCTTGTACAGTGGGTGGCGCCGCCAATAGTCAACCGCCACCACCACTGTCTTATCCATTTTATCTGAAACGACGCGCCCAACCTTCGTAAGCCGTCGTTTCGGCTTGTGGATCGATACTTGCTCCTGTGATTCCCTACCGCGCTCCTCCACCCGTCATCACCCCTTTCGCTGTTGTAGCTCGAGCTGCTTCCGACGCTTCCGTTCCCGCCGCGTGAGCTTCAGCGGGGGAAGCAGGCCCTGATCAGCCAAACGTGCTCGCTCTCGCTCCGTGAGGATCGTCAAGATCCGTGCGATATCCTTTCGCGCCTTCCGGATCGCCGAGGTATCCTTGAGCTGCCCCAGTGCGGCAGCGAAGCGGAGATCGCGGACCTCATTCCGGAGCTCCTCTAGCTTCTGCCGCAACTGGTCATCTGTCATCGCTCGCAGTTCAGCGGGCTTCATTCCGCTTCCTCCTCGGCCATCTCGCCTGGACGCTCGCGCTTCACAATGCGGCAGCG
>DAOTWO010000463.1:0-4622 GCA_034435855.1 Thermomicrobium sp.
CCTCGTCCCAGAGGGCGGCGGCACGGAGACTGCGCTCGACGATCTCGTCTGCCTCGGCGCGGGAGAGGCGGGGACGGTGGAGTCGAACTCCTGCCAGGACGTTGTCGTAAATGGAGAGGGTTGGGAACGGGTTTGGTTTCTGGAAGACCATACCAATCAGCTGGCGCACTCGTGCTGGGTTGATGCTTGGTTGATAAATATCGACACCTTCCAAGTAAACAGTTCCAGTAACCCGCGCTCCGGGTGCGAGTTCATGCAAGCGATTCAGACAGCGGATGAAGGTGGACTTGCCGCATCCCGAGGGCCCGATAACAGCAGTGACGGTACCGGGGTGGATAGGGAAGGAGATATTCGCCAGCGCCTGGAAATCTCCATAGTATGCGGACAAGTCCACTACCTGCATTGCTGCTGCGAGCGCTTCGGTGGTGTGAGCTCTCCTCTCTGCCTCGGCGCGGATCGTCTGTGCTCCAGTAAGTGTCACCAAAGGATCTGACATCGTCCAACTCCTTGTCGTGACAGCGGGGTCAGCCGATCCGCCCAGTGATATAGTCCTCTGTTCGTCGATCACGCGGACGCAAGAAAAGCTCGCGCGTTGGCGCATACTCAACCAACTCGCCGGTACGATCCTCCCCTGCCAGCATGAAGGCCGTGTAGTGTGAGACGCGGGAGGCTTGCTGCATATTGTGCGTCACGATGACAATGGTGTAGGTGCGGGCCAGGTCGCGCATCAGATCCTCAATGCGCATGGTTGCCACCGGGTCAAGTGCGGAGCATGGTTCGTCCATCAGGAGGATTTGTGGTTCAAGCGCAATAGCGCGAGCGATACAGAGCCGTTGCTGTTGACCTCCTGAGAGGGTCAGGGCATTCTGCTGGAGCTTATCCTTTACCTCGTCCCAGAGAGCTGCTTTGTGCAGTGCTTCCTCGACGCGAGTAGCAATGTCACCACGGTAGCCGTTGATACGAAGACCGAAGGCAACGTTTTCGAAAATGCTCTTTGGGAATGGGTTCGGCTTTTGGAAGATCATACCAATGTGTCGACGGACCCAAACAGGATCAGTGGAAGGAGCATAGAGATTCACGTTTTCCCACCAAACTGCTCCTTCAACTCGCGCCTCAGGCGTCAGCTCATGCATGCGGTTCAAGGCACGGATGAGGGTACTTTTCCCACAGCCAGATGGACCAATAATCGCGGTGATCCGACGCGCTGGGATCGTGAAGGTCACGTCACGGATCGCCTGATGTTGCCCATACCAAACGGAGAGCCGTTCGATGCGGAGGGCTCGGGGTTCGCTGGGTTCGACGATATAACGCTGCTCAGTTGTTGGAGCCGTCATCTCACCCTCCATTAGAAGCGGATCTTCCGCTGTAGACGAGCGCGGAGGAAGATGGCTGCCGCGTTGAAGCACAGCAAAACAACGAGCAGAACGATGATTCCTCCTGCGGCACGCTCGTGGAACGCTGGTTGTGGCCGGGAAACCCAGTTAAAGATCTGAATAGGAAGCACGGTAAAGGGATCGAAGATACTCCCGGGGAGAAATGCAACGTAGGTCAATGCACCAATGGTAATGAGGGGCGCAGTCTCGCCTATTGCGCGAGCGAGAGCAAGGATTGTCCCTGTCAGGATGCCAGGGAAGGCAGCGGGAAGCACGAAATGCCGAACTGTCTGCCATGGTGAAGCACCGAGCGCCAACCCTGCCTCTCGGATCGAGGGCGGAATGGCTCGCAGTGCTTCCCGTGAAGCGACGATGATAATCGGCAAGACCAGGAGACTCAAAGTCAATGCGCCGGCAATCAGGCTGCGACCCAGCATGAAGGTCCGGACGAACACGCCGAGGCCAAGCAGGCCGTAGACAATGGAGGGTACGGCTGCCAAGTTTGAGATGTTAATCTCGATGAGTGCAGTTAACCGGTTCTTTGGGGCGAATTCTTCAAGGTAGAGCGCTGCTGCAACGCCAAGCGGAAACGCAATGACAGCCACAAGAACCAGAATATATGTCGTACCCACAAGTGCGGACAAGATCCCGGCTTGCTCGGGGCGACGCGACGGATAACTCGTGAGGAAATCCCACGAGATGACATGCCACCCATCGCGAACGACATCCGTAATCAGTACGGCCAGTGTCGTCAGCCCCACAACGATCGCGATAGTGCTCAAGATCCCAAAGAGCGCTCCGAGCTGTCGACGTAGTGTGAGCCGCGGTCGAAACTCCCGATCGCCAGAGTAGAGCTCATTGCTCGTCATTCATAAACCTCCCGGAAGCGCTTCAAGAAGCGATAGCTTAAGAGGTTCAGTGTCATGGTGATCACGAAGAGTGTCGCTCCAACGGCGAAGATTGTCTGATATTCCAGAGTACCGTGAGGAGTATCGCCCAGACTCACTTGGACAATGTAGCTCGTCATTGCTTGCATGGCAACCAGCGGGTTAAAGGTGAGGCGAGGTACTTGGCCCATCGCGATGGCAACAATCATAGTTTCTCCAACAGCTCGTGACACTGCCAGGATGAATGCCGCGACGATCCCAGAAAGAGATGAGGGGACGACAACCCGCCACACCACTTCTAGACGTGTGGCTCCAAGAGCATAGGCCCCTTCCCGCAAACTCATTGGTACAGCACGCATAGCATCCTCAGAAAGCGAGGCCACCAGAGGCAAGATCATGAAGCCCATAACAAGTCCGGCGGACAGGGCGTTGAAGACCTCAAGTTGCGGGATGAAGCGTTGGAGAAGCGGCGTGACGAATAACAGAGCAAAGTAACCGTAGACAACCGTTGGTACCCCGGCGAGAATCTCGAGCACTGGCTTGACGATGCGAGCGAGTCGCGGCGGAGCGTATTCTGAAAGCCCAATTGCCGCAAGCAGCCCTAAGGGAAGCGAGACGAGCATGGCAATCGTAGACACAATGAGTGTACCTACCAGTAAGGGCCAGATACCGAAATGCTTATCTGCGAAGAGTGGTGTCCACTGGGTGTCAGTGAGGAATTCGATGATCGATACACGCTGGAAGAAGTGGAAGGTCTCGATACTCAATGTGTAGATGATGCCGATTGTTGTTGCAATTGAGACGAGAGCTGCAAGGAAAAGAATTGCCAAAATCGTGGTTTCGCGACCTTGTCGAATGCGGTCTTGCCGTCGCGAAGCGGTCAAGATCTGCTCGAGCTGCTGGCGCCGATTCTCTGCTGTCAGGGGTGGAGCGACAGACGATTCGCTGCTCACGTCACACCTCGCCGCAACGACAAGACCGCCCGCGAGCAGGGAGTTGCTCCCTGCCCGCGGATTGTAACCGGTCAACGCCCACTCCGGCACTACTGCTCCCGCTTGAGGACATCTTCGATCGATACACCAACTTCAACACCGCGGAAGATTGAGCCCGTCTTACGCTTCTGGAATCGCTCGAGTGCAAGACGGTATGCCTCGTCTGGCAGCGGAATATAGCCCACTTCCTTGGACAGTTCGGCCGCATTCTGCAAGTAGAACTCCACGAATGTCTGGACCTCGGGGCGGTCCGCTTGATCCAGAGCGATATAGATGAAGAGCGGTCGAGAAAGTGGCTGGTACTGACCGGTGTTGACCGTCTCCAGAGTCGGTTCGACGGGTTGGCCAGTCTTCGGATTGACGACTGGAACGATTTTGACGCGTGTTTTGTTCTCCTCGGCGTAGGCCAGACCGAAGTAACCGAGCGCATTTTTGTCGCCGGCTACTCCCTGTACCAAGACGTTGTCATCCTCTGACGCTGTGTAGTCACCCCGGCTTGCCCCGGACTTTCCGTTGATCGCCTCGGTGAAGTAGTCGAAGGTCCCAGAGTCAGTGCCGGGTCCATACAGGTTGAGCGGGGCATCCGGCCACTCCGGTCGGACTTGGTTCCAGCGCGTGATCTTCCCCTGTGCGTCTGGTTCCCAGATCTTCTTCAAATCTTCGACGGTGAGTTCCGTGACCCAATCATTCTGCGGGTTGACTACCACAGCCAGACCATCAAAGGCAACCGGAAGCTCAATATACTCGCGATTGGCCTGCTGACAAGCCTCGACTTCGGAGTCCTTAATTGGGCGAGACGCATTGGAGATGTCAATCTCTTTATTGCAGAACTTCTTAAAGCCGCCACCAGTCCCCGAGATGCCAACCGTAACTTTGACTCCAGGATGCTGCTTCTGGAATTCCTCAGCCACCGCCTCGGAGATTGGGAAGACGGTGCTGGAACCGTCGATGGCGATCATGCCACTGAGTTTTGGCTCAGGAGTCGGGGACGGTGCAGGTGCTGTGGTTGCCGTCGGAGCTGACGTGGAGCTCGAGGCAACAGTGGGCGTAGCCGCTGCTGCAGGTGTCTGTCCCGCGGGAGCCGGCGTTGGCGTCGCTTGTCCTCCGCACGCCGCCAGCAGCCCACTCATCGCGGGAGCAGCTAAACCGGCAACGGCGACTCGTGCCAGCAACTGTCGGCGACTCCACCGCATCGGTTGCTCACTCATCGGGCTTTCCCTCCTCAGATGGCTCACTCAACACGTCCTCCGCTTGCAGTTCCGGAACGAACCGGTACCCTATCCCGTGTACCGTCTGAATGAGTCGTCCTCCTTCTGCCTCCCCTCCTAATGCTTCCCGGATCCGATGGACATGGACGTCAACGTTTCGTA
>DAOTWO010000464.1:0-1502 GCA_034435855.1 Thermomicrobium sp.
ATCCGCTCCGACTGCACCGCTGCTGCCGCGTAGACAGTGAGCGCATCGATCGTCCGACCACCAGTCACTGTCCAGAGAGCTGGGACACCGGCAGCCTCCAGACGACGGATCGCTGCTAACGCTCCAACAGCACTGCTTCGATCAGGCTGATCAATCCCGACGCGCGGCCAGGCCATGCTCCAGCGCCTCCTTCCCCGCTTGCGGATCCTCGCGCACGTTCTGCCCGCGCCAGTCTAACATGTGCGCTGTGGTGTGGGCGCCAGTGCAGGGATTGCCCGTGCCTTCTCGTTCGGTCATCATCAAGAAGGGTGCGGTATGTACTACCGAGAAAACAAGGAGCACAAAAGACATGCGGACAGCGTACTGCTATGACGAGCGATTTCTCCAGCACGAGACTGGCCTCGACGAACACCGTCTGCCCGACGGTTCCATTCTTGAGCCGATTGAGCACCCATCGAGCGCACGGATCATCCGGCGTACCGCACAGCTCATCGCCAGTTCGGGCCTGCTCACGGACGCACTCATCGTTCCCGCCCGTCCGGCAACAGAGGCTGAACTCACTGCGTATCACACCCGGGAATACATCGCTCATGTCCAGCGCGTCACTGCTGAGGGTGGTGGCTGGCTCGACCCTGAGACCCCGGTCGCCCCTGGCTCGTGGGATGCTGCGCTGCTGGCGGCTGGGGCAGCCATCGAACTCACGAACACGGTCCTGGACGGCCACGCACGTCATGCGTTCGGACTTCTCCGCCCTCCGGGACACCACGCGATGCGGGCACAAGGTATGGGCTTCTGCGTCTTCAACAACGTGGTGATCGCGGTGCGCCATGCCCAGCGCCGAGGTATCCAGCGCGTCATGGTACTCGACTGGGACGTCCATCACGGGAACGGCACGCAGGATGCTTTTTGGGACGACCCATCAGTCTTGTTCGTCTCGCTCCATCAAGAGAACTGGTATCCAGAGGGATGGGGCGCGGTCGACCATGTCGGTGGCCCGGGTGCAGAGGGAACAACCGTCAACATCCCACTCCCACCCGGCACTGGAAACCGGGGTTACCTCCTCGCACTGGAGCGTGTTGTCCTACCAATCGCCCGGGAGTTCCGTCCCGAGATGGTCTTCGTCTCGGCTGGGCAGGACGCAAGCATGGATGACCCGCTGGGACGCATGCTGGTCACGATGAGTGGGTACCGACGAATGAGTGAGCTGGTTCGAGAACTTGCCGAGTCAGTCTGCGGTGGACGGCTGGTTGTCCTGATGGAGGGTGGCTACTCGCTCCGCTACGTCCCGTACTGCACCTTGGCAATTCTCGAGGGCATCATGGGGCGTCAGAGTGGCATCCCTGATCCCCACGAGGGGACAAGTGAACTGGCACAAGCCGAGCGAGAGTTCCGCCCTGACCAAGAGTCAGCCATCGAGACAGCACGGCAGGTACTCAGCCGTTATTGGGACCTGTAAACATTCGACCACACTCGGCCACAGCGCAACGCGAGCACATCCAGCA
>DAOTWO010000465.1:0-1786 GCA_034435855.1 Thermomicrobium sp.
ATGGCGTAAAAGTTGCCAGCGTCTGGGGTGACTTTCAGTCGAACTATCTCCGCGCTGATGACATCGATAAGCTCTACCAGAACGGGATCCGCACCTTCGTGGTGCGCGTCGGAGCACATGCGCCGTGTGATACGGATCCTACTCATTCTCCCCTGACCTATAACTTCATCACGGGTCGCCTAATGATGTCGCGTCCCTACAACACGACGACAGCGACACTGGTGCAGCGCCTGAATTCCTACCTCGGCTCCGATACCGGCGTTGAAGTCTACATCCAGCTCGGGAATGAGCCTGACCTCGAGTACGACGCGAACTGCGATGGTTTGCGTACTGACAGCATCGCAGAGCTTCGGGATTACTCGAACACCCTTGCCAATCTGGCTCCGCAGATGCGGACCTGGATCAATCAGAACTTCGGGTCCAACGCGAGTCGAGTCTTCCTCGCTGCTGGAACGGTCTCTGGCTTTCCCGGCACAGACTACAACACCCGGAAGAACCAAATCGATGCTGTGTTCAATAACCCGGGTGTCCTCAACGGATTCGATGCCTTCTCGATCAACGTGTATGCGTATCAGCGCTTCTACAACGGTTCACTGTCCTATCCAATCGACTCTGTTCAAGCGATGCGGTACCTGAAGCAGAAGGTGGGGAGCAAGACCGTCTACGTCGGCGAGACGGGGGTGGGAACGGTCCAGGATCTCACCGGCTGGGGCCTCCCAAACATCGTCGGTGAGGGAAGCGGTGGCACGCGTCAGCCCGGCATCGTCAAGGGGTATTCTCTCCGGGAGATGCTCTTGGATCCCAATAACAACATTGCCTTCGGGCTTCTCTTCACCCTTGGGTGCTGGTATGAGCAAAATTCCCCGGATGTCGTGACGCAGGCGGAGTGCCAGAACCTCAGCACTCCTGTGAGGCCGTTCCAGGCCTCTGCGGATGCGAATGATCGCGTCAGCGATTACCGCAAGGGGTTCTCCCGGAACCTATACATCCTGGATCGTGCTCTTCTCGACACCGTTTTTGCGCGGATACCGGAGAGCGGCGTCAGCTTCAATCCTGCCTGTCTCTACTCCGGAACTGGGTGCAGCGTGTATAACTACGTTGCCGATGGAGCACAGTCCGTCGGTGGTTCCATCTACGTCTATGGCAACCGTCTTGGCTGGTGGTTCAACCCCTCGCTCAACCGCTGGATGCTGGTGGCGGAGCGGGGTGCCCTGAGCGAGACGCAGAGCTCTAACGAAGAGTTCGGTTTTCTCAGGGCGATCCAGGTTGGCTATCTCTGTGCATCGACGAACTCGACGGTGTGCAAGGACACCGGCAAGACGATTGGCCGCTTCCGGGTGATCCTGCGCTGCGACAGCGGCACCGGTCCTGGAAACTGCTACATCCGAAACGTCAACGGAACCCTGAAGCGGAATCCCTTCGACAGCGCAGCGGTAGTCCGCGATTCGACGGCCTGCCCGCACTACGACAGCGTGAGCGGTTTCCAGGTGTGTGGGCATTTCTGGACTGATCACGTGTCGCGCATGGGGCGGCAGCGCGGCGATGCTGGTATCTCGGATTGGGAGCGGATTGCCCTCCTCGGGAGACCGATATCGACTCACTTTTCTGAGAAGGTGACTATCGGCACCAATGTTTGCTACTACCTGGTACAGTACTTCGAGAGAGGCGTCCTGCGCTACGAGCACCCGAATGGTCTCGCTCCGGGATCCAGCTCTGGTTGCACGACGACCACCACGGAGCCTTGGGATGCACCGCTGATCCGCCTCGGCGCGGGCATCCCGCGGAG
>DAOTWO010000466.1:0-2761 GCA_034435855.1 Thermomicrobium sp.
AAGCTGATGCGCGGCCTGGGGATTGTGCGGATCGAAAACCAGGCGCGGATATGACACAGCTCGACCGTCCCCGGTCTGGGGACTCGGCTCGGGCGCGGTGGTGCAACCAATCACGCGGGTGATTGTGTCAACTCCGATCTCATCTTCATTATGGGCTCGAATATGGCGGAGAACCACCCGGTCGCTTTCCGCTGGGTAGCTGAGGCGAAGCGGCGGGGGGCAAAGGTGGTTCATATCGATCCGCGCTTCACCCGGACATCGGCACTGGCTGACCTGTATGTTCCGTTGCGTTCAGGAACTGACATTGCCTTCTTGGGTGGACTCATTCGGTACGTGATAGAAAATGAAAAATACTTTAAGGACTACGTCGTCAATTACACCAATGCTGCGACGATCATTCGTGACGACTTCCAGGATACGGAAGACTTAGAGGGTGTATTCTCCGGGCTCAAGGAAGCACCGCAGGGTACGAACCAGAAATACGTCTATGACAACGCGACATGGCAATACAAACGTGTGGCTGCCTGGGACGTGGCCAAGGCGCGTGAAGAAGCGAAGAAGGCAGCGACGTTTGCGGAGATGATCCAAAAGATGGTGCCGCCGGCAGCGGAGAAGGATCCGACACTGCAGCATCCACGGACGGTCTTCCAGATTGTCCGGCGACACTTCTCTCGGTACACCCCAGAGATGGTGGAGCAGATTTGTGGCACGCCGAAGGAGCTCTTTCTGCGCGTGGCGGAGATGCTAGTGGAGAACTCCGGCCCCGAGCGGACCACCATGATGGTTTACGCCATGGGCTGGACGCAACACACCTACGGCGTGCAGAACATTGGTGCGGCAGCACTCCTCCAGCTGCTCCTTGGCAACGTTGGCCGGCCGGGTGGAGGTATTCTCGCGTTACGCGGCCATGCAACGATCCAAGGTTCAACCGATGTTCCGACATTACACCATTCGATTCACGGCTATATGGCCCATCCGGACGCCCGACGTAACCATGATACGCTGCGTGACTATATGCTCACGGAGACACGACCGACCGGGTTCTGGGCCAATTTGCCAAAGTTCTTGGTGAGCTATCTCAAGTCCATGTATGGGGATGCAGCCAAGCCGGAGAACGACTTCGGTTATGACTGGCATCCCAAGATTGCGGGTGATTACTCGTTCATGGCCAGTTTCCAGGCAATGGCCCGTGGGGAGATCAAGGGGGCGTTCTTCTTCGGGCAAAACCCGGCGACGTCGATCAACGGCAGCCTCATCCGACGCGCTCTGGCCAACTTGGACTGGATGGTGGTGAAGGACAACTTCGAGATCGAGACGGCGGCCTTTTGGTACAAGTCGCCTGAGGTCGAGCGCGGAGAGATGAAACCGGAAGAGATCAAGACGGAGGTGTTCCTCTTCCCATCGGCACAGGTGGCGGAAATTGAGGGCACCTTCACCAACACGCAACGCTGGATCCAGTTTCATGAGAAGGCCGCCGATCCTCCAGGAGACTGCCGCTCTGACGCGTGGTTTACCCACCAGTTGGCCCTGCGCCTGAAGAAACTGTACGCCGACTCGACGCTTCCGCGTGACGAAGGGTTTAAGAATCTCACCTGGGATTACGATTACGACCCCGGCCATTATCCCACTAACACCCGGATTCAGGGTGAGCCAGACGTCATGAAGATTTGGCGAGAAATTAATGGATTTAAGACCGACACCGGTGAACTCCTGAAGGGGTTCGGCGAGCTCAAGGACGATGGTTCCACAACCTGTGCCTCCTGGATCTACTGCGGGGCGTATCCCGAGGAAGGGAAGTTCTTGCCAGCGAACCGGAATCCAGATCCGGATGACAAGCCAGGGACGCACCTCGGTTGGGCCTTTGCGTGGCCAGCCAACCGACGTATTCTCTACAATCGGGCGTCAGCCGACCCGAATGGGAATCCCTGGTCCGAGCGCAAGAAGCTCGTCTGGTGGGATGCGGCGCAGAAGAAATGGGTTGGGTACGACGTGCCGGACTTCCCTGCGACCAAGGCACCAGATACCGCAGCCAAGCCTGGTGCGGCAGGGATGGACGCACACGACGGCAAGAGCCCCTTCATTCTGCTACCCGACGGGAAGGGGTGGCTTTTTGTGCCAACTGGGTTGCAAGACGGGCCACTACCCACCCATTACGAGCCGGTCGAATCCCCAGTGCCGAACCTCTTGTATCCGAAGTGGCAAACGAATCCGATTGCAAAGGTCTACGAGCACGAGCGGAACCAGCTGGCAACCGTGGGCGATACCCAGTATCCGATCGTGCTGACGACCTACCGCCTAACGGAGCACCACCTCTCTGGTGCGATGAGCCGCTGGCTGCCGTGGCTCGCCGAGCTGCAGCCGGAGCTGTTCGTGGAAATTAGCCCCGAGCTCGCGGCGGAGAAGGGGATCAAGAATCTTGACCTCGTACGCGTGAGCTCCAAGCGAGGCTCGATTGTCGCGAAGGCGCTCGTGACGCCACGGCTACGGCCACTGACGGTCAACGGAAAGACGGTGCATCAGATCGGGATGCCGTGGCACTGGGGCTTCATGGGGTTAGCGGTTGGGGATGTCGTCAACGACCTGACCTCCTGGGTCGCTGACCCGAATGTGATGATCCACGAAGCTAAGGCCCTTTTGGTCAACGTCGAGAAAGCGCAGTAGTGGGGACTGGAGGAGACCCAGGGCGGCCAGACCCGGTCGCCCTGGGAGTCTCTGGGGGAGATGAGCCATGGCAGAGCCGATGGGTTTCTTCACCGACACC
>DAOTWO010000467.1:0-1969 GCA_034435855.1 Thermomicrobium sp.
ACCCGCAAGTCGGGGCGCACAGTTGTGGTGGGGCTTACTCCGCAAAACACCGACTGGATGAAAGTCCCACCAGCAGATCTCGTGCTCCTTGGGAAGGAGGTCGTCGGAACCCTCTACGGCCACGTCAATCCCCGCGTTGACTTCCCCTACCTCCTTCAGCTCTACCGCGCCGGCCGCCTCAAGCTCGATGAACTCGTCACCAAGACCTACCGCCTTGAGGAAATCAACCAGGGCTACGCCGACCTCCTGGAAGGACGGGTCATCCGCGGTGTCATCCTCTTCGACTAACCGACATCTCGTAGTCGGCTCCTTCCTAATTACGGAGCTCCACTGGGAGACTCCCAGTGGAGCTCCCTGTTGGCGGGCAGGACTCGGCTCGACGGACTACTCCGTCGGTCGAGCATCGCCCAGAGGTCGGGGGCGATCCATCTGCCAAGGTAGTCCAACCCACCGACTCCCGGATGTCGGCACCAGCCAGCGTGGTCACCATGGTTATGCCGCGAACGAGCTCACGGCACCACTCTTGCTTGACCCCGGTCCGGTGCCTTCCGGTATGCTCGCCACGCACCACACGGACGTCCTCACGAGACAATCACGCCACGGTTTGGGTTGCATCAGCGCCGCAGTCTCGCTGTCTTTCGATGGTCACCCTCACGGCTGTCGCGCGTTATGGAGAACCATTATGGCAACTTATTGGCGCGGTACCCGTGTGCCACCGCATTCAGCTGCCGGGGCAGCCGGTGTCGCTGCTGCGTCAGGATGACGAAGCATTTTGTCCATGCAGGAGGAGGAATGGCGAGCACTCGTGAATGGTTTGAGTCGGTCGCTGAGGCTCAACGTCGTGCCAAGAAGCGACTTCCCCCGTCAGTCTACGCAGCCATCCTCGCGGGGAGTGAGCGCGGGGTCACCCTGAGCGACAATGTGGCGGCCTTCGCCGAACTCGGCTTCATCCCGCGTGTTGCCGCCGCACCCACACAACGTCATCTTGCGACGACGGTCCTCGGCTTCGAGATTTCCCTCCCGGTGCTCATCTCACCGACCGGTGTGCAGGCGATCCACCCGGATGCCGAGGTCGCTGTCGCTCGTGCCGCAGCCGCAGCCGGCACGATCATGATCCCCAGTTCGTTTGCCAGTAAGCCGCTGGAAGAGGTCGTCGCTGCCAATCCGCGTACCTTCTTCCAGATCTATTGGCTTGGGACACGCGATCGCATCCGCGCCATCCTGGAACGCGCCAAGGCTGCCGGTGCCAAGGGGATTGTTGTCACACTCGATTGGTCCTTTGCCACTCGCCGCGATTGGGGTAGCCCCTTCATTCCCGACCGCCTCACGCTCCGTAATATGCTCAAGCTCGCTCCCGAAGCCCTGTCCCGTCCCGGTTGGCTGTGGGAGTATCTCAAGCGCAGGAGGTTACCCGATCTCACCGTGCCGAACCTCGCGCTTCCAGGGCAGCGACCGCCTACTTTCTTCGAGGCGTATTTCGAATGGATGCAGACACCATCCCCAACCTGGTCCGACATCGCTTGGCTGCGCGAGCAGTGGGACGGTCCCTTTATCCTGAAAGGTATCCTGCATCCAGACGACGCTCGGCGCGCGGCCGAGATCGGCGCAGACGCCATTTCCGTGTCGAACCACGGTGGGAACAACCTCGACGGTGCACCGGCCTCGATTCGCGTCCTTCCCACGATCGTCGAGGCCGTTGGCGACCGCCTCGAGATTCTCCTGGATGGTGGCATCCGCCGCGGGAGCGATGTCGTCAAAGCGCTTGCTCTGGGTGCTCGTGCTGTCTTGATCGGTCGCGCCTATCTTTGGGGGCTCGCCGCCAACGGAGAAGCCGGTGTCCGCAACGTGCTGGAACTGCTCCGCAGTGGTATCGACGAGACCCTTCTCGGCATCGGCAAGTCTTCCATCCATGAACTCTGCCCAAGCGACCTTGTGATCCCACCCGGCTTCATCGCCGGCCCAGCACGTT
>DAOTWO010000468.1:0-2215 GCA_034435855.1 Thermomicrobium sp.
ACTCGTAGCGGCTGAACAACTGGCAGCGCTCGACCCGAATGACGAAGCCGCTGCAGCACAGCTCAACGATTTACGCGCTTTGCGTCGCCGCATTGGAGAGCAGCGTTCAATCATAGGCTCGCACAACACAGCAGCCTACTCGAGTGGTTGATCCGAAGTTGAGTCGGCACCGAAACTGTCTTCGATGTTAGAATTCTCGTAGCACGCAGGCGCGGCGAGCTGCAGGGGCGGACATGATCGCAGAGCTCCCATGGATCTTCACCCGCATCGACCTGCGGGCAATCATCGATATCCTGTCTGTTGCTTTAATTTTTTACTGGCTCCTCTGGGTCATTCAGGGAACACGCGCAGCGCAGCTGGTCCGCGGTCTTGCCATTTTCGTTGTTGCGGTCGTGGGCGCTGCTAATCTCTTGCAGCTGCAGGCGCTGGACTGGTTACTTAGTCGGGCACTTCCCGCACTGATAGTGGCGATACCGGTTGTCTTCCAGCCAGAGCTTCGCCGCGCACTCGAACGACTTGGACATACCGGCGCCTGGCTGCGCACACCACTCAGTGGACACGAGCCACAGACTGAGGAAACAATCGAGGAAATCACTCGCGCCGTCGTTCAGCTTGCCCGTCTCCGCTACGGGGCTCTCATGGTGATCGAACGAGAGACCGGATTGCAAGATTACGCCGATCGAGGCATACCGCTGGACGCGACATTGACGCAACAGTTATTGGTCAACATCTTTTTTCCTAACTCACCACTTCATGACGGGGCCGTCATTATCCGGGGAAACCGCATCCTCGCTGCTGGTTGCGTGCTCCCACTGAGTGAAAATCTCTCTGACCCCCAACTTGGGACACGACACCGCGCTGGGGTCGGGATCACTGAGGAGTCGGACGCGATCGCCCTCATCGTGTCAGAAGAGACGGGCCAGATTTCGATCGCTGTGAATGGTCGTCTCTACCGGAATCTCGACGCCGAACGCCTTAGCCGAGCCCTTCGGGCGCTTCTGCGCCTCGATCAGTCCGGTCGACGTCGTTTACCAGCCTTCCTGAGGCCTCCCGAACCGGTGGAGACAACGACAAAGGAGATAGGAAGTGGCTCGACTCGCGAGGATGCGCGAGCGTCTGCGTCGCGCCTGGGATAATCTTCGACCAGGGCTGCGTCGCGAAAACTTAGCGCGTTTCGTTCTCGCGCTCACCCTTGCTTTTGGCCTCTGGGCCTGGGTCGAAGCGACGAATGACCCGGAAATTCAACGAACTATATCGAATATTCCGGTTCTGCCCCAGAATCTTCCAGAGACACTTATCGTGACAAGCGATGTCCTAACAGTCACCGTGCGTATTCAGGGTGCCCAAAGTCAGGTCCAAGCTCTTGAGAGCGGTGTCATCCAGGCTACCGTCGACCTCCACGACGTTGATGCACCAGGGATTTACAGCCGACGTGTTCGCGTCCAAGTCCCAAGCCATCTCCGTCTTCGCGAAGTAATCCCTCCAGAGGTCACGATCCAGGTTGATCGAAGGGCGGAACGCTCCGGAATTCCCGTGGAGATTCAGCTCTCGAGTGGACTCCCTCCCAATCTTCAGATTCTTTCGACCCGTTCTGAGCCGAGCACCGTGACGGTCCGCGGTCCGGAACAGCGCGTCAATACGGTAGCGCGAGTGACAGCACCGGTGCAGATTAGTGGCCAGACCGAAAGCTTTCGAGACACTGTGACACTCGTCCCGGTTGACGCCAACGGGATCGCTGTCCAAGACGTCACCGTTGAACCACCCACTGCCACCGTGGTTGTGGAACTTCGGGTTCGCGGTCAAGTCCGGCGTGTGATTCCGACAATCGTCGGTGCAGATCGCCTCGCGCCGGGATACGAACTCGCTGGACCGCCAACCGTCTTTCCTTCCGATGAGGTTGTCGTTGAGGGCCCAGAATCGGCTTTAGCAGCGATACCGTATTTGACCACAACCCCGATTGACGTCACGGGATGGAGCGAATCACGTTTCCTTTGGGATGTCCCCATCGATACCTCTCGCCTCCCCTCCGGAGTTACCGTTGACCCCAGCTCGGTCAACGTTTCCATTCAGATCCGTCGCGTAGAGGAGACCCGGACACTACAGGGTATTCCGATCCTTGCAGTTAATGTGCGCCCAGGCACCATTGTCGAATTATCACCAACTACTGCTGACTTGGAACTCCGTGGCTCCAGTACAGTCCTCGAGCCGCTGAGAC
>DAOTWO010000469.1:0-1904 GCA_034435855.1 Thermomicrobium sp.
TGTCGATTACAACCGAAATGATCAAGGAGCTGCGCGAGCGTACTGGCGCAGGCATTATGGACGCCAAGCGGGCGCTTGAAGAAGCTGGCGGCGACATGGAACGGGCGGCAGAAATTTTGCGCCAGCAAGGGTTGGCCCGGGCTGCTCGCAAGGCCGGTCGCGCAACAAGCCAGGGTCTTGTTCACGCATACATTCATGGCGGCGGCCGCATTGGTGCGCTCATAGAGGTCAACTGCGAAACTGATTTTGTTGCACGCACCGCCGAATTTAAGCAACTCGTCCATGATTTGGCTATGCAAGTTGCTGCAACGGCTCCACAGTACGTTTCGGTCGAGGACGTCCCGGCTGATGTACTCGACGCAGAAGCGCAACAGCCTGGTGCTCGCGAGAAGTTTCTGCAGCAAGCTGTCCTTTTGGCACAACCGTTTATTAAGGATCCCTCTCGCACGGTAGAGGACGTTATCAAGCAAGCTATTGCACGACTCGGGGAAAACATCCGAGTCAAGCGTTTCGCCCGCTTTGAACTCGGTAGCGACGAGGCATGATACGGGCGACCGAACAAGGCCGAGCGTCCTATCGCCGTATCCTCCTCAAGGTCTCGGGAGAGGCCTTAGTGGGAGAGGCAGGGTACGGCATTGATCCAGCGGTCGTCGCTCGTCTCGCCGAAGAGATCGCACGCGTCGCAGCACGTGGTATTCAGGTTGCCATTGTCGTCGGCGGTGGAAACATCTGGCGTGGGCTGGCCGCCAGCGCTCGGGGCATGGATCGAGCAACCGCCGACTATATGGGCATGCTGGCCACCGTCATCAATGCCTTGGCGCTGCAAGATGCTCTCGAGCGCCAGGGTGTTCCGACACGTGTCCAGACCGCAATCGAGATGCATCAGGTCGCAGAACCGTACATCCGTCGCCGTGCAATCCGCCATATGGAGAAAGGCCGCATTGTGATTCTCGCCGGCGGTACGGGCAACCCGTACTTCACGACCGATACCGCCGCAGCCTTACGAGCAGTCGAACTGAATTGTGACGTGCTTCTCATGGGGAAGTATCGTGTTGATGGGGTCTATGACGATGACCCACGCCGGAACCCCAAAGCACGAAAGTATCAGATCATCACTTTTCAGGAGGCTCTGGAGCGCAATCTCCGGGTGATGGACCAATCAGCACTTGCGCTCTGTCGGGAAAATGACCTGCCGGTGATTGTTTTCGACCTCCTCTCACCAGGTAACATAGAAAAAGCGGCACTGGGGCATGAGGTCGGAACGGTCGTGTGTTCGGGCACTTCGTCTATTGCATAAAACAAGCGGTCGGTCATCGGAAGGAGCGAGCGCGATGATCGACGATATTCTCCGCGATGCTGAACAGCGAATGAAAAAGAGTATCGAACTGCTCCGCCAGGAGCTTGCTGGTATCCGTGCTGGTCGTGCGACCCCGAGCCTCCTCGAGCATCTCGAGGTGAATTACTACGGGACTCCAACGCCGCTTAATCAGCTGGCGACGATTAGCGCTCCCGAGGCACGGCTGCTCGTTGTCCAGGTCTGGGATCGCAACGCGGTGAGTGCCGTTGAAAAGGCGATCCGCCAGTCAGAACTCGGACTGAACCCTTCGGTCGATGGCCAGACATTGCGAATTCAACTTCCACCGTTGACCGAAGAGCGTCGTCGCCAACTCGTCAAGCTCGTCCACGAGGAGGTCGAGGAAACGAAAGTTGCTATTCGCAATATTCGACGCGATGCACTTGCTGATATCAAAGAACTCCTTAAAACAAAGCAGATCAGTGAGGATGATGAGCGGCGAGCAGAGCAACGCCTCCAAGATCTTACCAACCGGTATATCGGTGAGGCTGAAAAGCTCGGAAAGCAGAAGGAGCATGACATCCTCGAAGTCTGAGCGCTCCCCCACGAG
>DAOTWO010000470.1:0-2676 GCA_034435855.1 Thermomicrobium sp.
GAAAGTGCTCCTCGGTCACGGTCGCGCCGCCGATGATGGAACGCCGTTCGAGCACAAGCACGCGCTTGCCGGCGCGGGCCAGATAACCAGCTGCGATGAGGCCATTGTGACCAGAGCCAATGACAATCGCGTCGTAGTTAGTGCTGCTCATGCTGACCTCCCGAAAGCAGAGTGTCACTCCAAATCGCTTCATCATCGTCGTCTAGGTGTCACCAGAGTGCAAGGGGTGTGAGAAAGACGCTTCTTGCCCAGTAGGGAACCGAACGCGCCGTGCTCTTGCGCCGGCAGCTATCCCTTGCGATTGAGGCGAACCTTGTGTTGGGGCTGAGGCTGAAGTGAGTCGCCGTGGTAACCGGACAGTGACCGACGGTGGAGGGTGAGAAACGTATGGACGCGAAGCATTGGCGAATTGTGTGCCCGTGCCCGAATAGTGGACGAGCAACGATTTTACGCGCGTTGAACATTTTGGTTACTCCGTCAGAGGCACATGAAAGGTTTGACGCGAACGAGCATGCGCTCGCGGGAGCAGAATCGAGGAATTGTAAAAGGGGGTGACGGTCGGTGTGCGTAGGGCACGCGTTCATGCTTGGGACCCAGGGGGAACCTGTTTCTCGGACACGGAGATTTTGGACGGAACGAGAGCAGGCACCCAGCCTTGAGAGACTGGGTGCCTGCGGGAGGTGCGGAAGCTGGTGACTCACTACGGTTGTTGCTGAAGGTGGCGAATGTAGCTGACGAGTGCCCACCGTTCATCCGGAGTGAGGAGCTTACCGAAAGCGGGCATGTTCGTGAGACCGCCCGGGTATTGCACTTGGTTCTGGGGAGAGGTGTAGCCGTGGGTCAGAATCCAATAGAGCTCGCCGTCGGTACGGGCAACGATGGCTGGGTCCTTAAGGTTCGCAGGCGGGATCGCACCCTGCACAAGACCCCAGTAGACGGCTAAGGGACCTTTACCGTCGCCTTGAGGGCCGTGACAGGAGACACAGTTGATCTGATAAAGGTGTTGTCCACGGGTTACGGCCTGCGGGTCAGTTGCCAACGGGTTTTGGAGGTTCCGTGCTTCTTCGAACGTGTACTCTGGCTCACCACCCGTGATAGGGACAATCCCAGCCGGGATGTCAAGTCGAGGTGGTTCCTGCGAGCGGAACGATTTTTGGTAGTGCATTTCTGAGAAGAAGTCAATCGGATAGGTGTTGGTAGAGACGCAGGCGCTTGCAACCACTGCAAAAAGAAGGGCGGCGAAGGTTCCCACGAAGTGGTGGCGGAGTTGCGTTGTTCGGACGACTCGGCTCGTCATCGCGTTCTCCCTCTCGCCCGGTCAGCTTCGTGCCGGTTGGCGTCCAACACTCCCGCCCTCGGTGAGAATGTCTTCCGGATTGGCCTTGCGGAGGGCCTCGATTGCGCGTGCTTCGCGCTCAGGAGCAGTTCGCACGAGGATACCAATGTAACCCTCAGTAATCCGCGGATCGTACAAAGCACGTCCAATCCACGGGAGACGGGATTCGAACAGGACACCGAGGACCGTGAAGATGAGGGCGCCGAGCATTGTGCCCTCGTACATGATGATGATCATTGGGGGGATAGAGAAGAGGGGCTTTCCGCCAGTGAGTAGGGGAAAGGAGAGCTGGGTGCCGCCGGTGATGAGGAGCCCTGCGGCAAAGCCGCACGCTGCTCCGATAAGCGGGAACACAAAGAGTCGATGGATTCCAGATTCTTCACCAAAGGTCCCCTCGGGGTAGGGTGCATTGGAAAGAACCTCGAATTCGCTGCGACTGAACCCTGCCTCGCGGAGCGCATCGGCTGCCGCCACGGCCGAATCGAGATCGCGGTAGAGTCCGAGAACTTCACGAATGGCCATTGTCGCCTCGCTTTCCCTTGCCTGCCCGCCGACTTAGAACTCCCGCACGATCGCGTTGACCACGCGCTTACCCACTTGCAACTGCTGTGCGAAGTGCTGTCCTTCCTTCTCCTCCCACACCGAGATCGGTGGGAAGATCTTGGAGAACACGAGCAAGAGGAATCCGACTAGTGCGAAGGACCCAAGGACAATGCTGATCTCCACGATCGACGGCCGGTACCAATTCCAATCAAAGGTAAATTCATACTTTCGCATGAGTCCGGGCTTGATAAGCCAGTAGCGTTCGGCCCACATGCCGACGTTCACCAAGATCGAGGTCCAGAACATAATCTTCACATTGCGGCGGAAGCGCTGGAAGATCCAGATGGGAACCGGGATGAAGTAGCCGAAGATAAAGATGAGAGCAGTGAAGACATTGAATGGCCACTCAAAGAGACGGAAAGTCATGATCTCTGTCTCGCGTGGTTCCTGGGGATAGATTGCGAAGAAGATGTCGAGGAGGAAGAACCATAACCAGCCAGTTCCGACCGCAATCAGGAGACGTCCAATAGCATCAAAATGCTCGAGACGAATATAGTGGTCGAAACGGAAGAGCCACCGCATAAGAGCCATGAGAGTGACGACAGCGGAAACGCCGGAGTGGATGGCACCGATAACGAAGTAGGGAGCAAAGACGGTTGCGTGCCAGGTGGGGACAAGGGAGACTGCAAAGTCCCAGGACACGATGGAGTGGACGGAGACGAAAACCGGCAAGATGAGACCGGAAAGCAGGAATCCGGCAATCGTCTGCATCTTCCACTGGCGTTCGTTCCCACGCC
>DAOTWO010000471.1:0-2598 GCA_034435855.1 Thermomicrobium sp.
GCTCAATGTCAGCCGCATCGACAGTTCAACGAGGAGGAAGAACACTTTCTCTCAGGCTGCCCCCGAAGCCATCCACTGGCCTACTCGGCATACCGCAACCTTGGCTTCCTCTCGGCAATTGGTAAGAACGCAGAGTGAAAACACGTTTCCGCCCGCTTCCTCTTTTCCACCACGACGTGACAGATTCCCGAACTGTGCGTTGTATGTATCGCAGAGACGTGCGGTGCAGCTGTCACCTCGTCAGCACAGTGTCCTCGAGGCATCGCAGCGTCCTCTACGGGTGAAAGGGGAGCGCGGACGGGCATCTTGCCACACCTGGGGACACCTGATCACCAGAGACGTGGAAGGCGGGTAAATTAGTGATCGTCGCACACTGGAGGCTGGTCGCTGAGCGATGGGAGTCGACCTGGCTCGGTTTCATCATCGAACTTCCCGGATGCCAGGTTACCGGTGACTCACTTGAGGAACTCGTCACGGAGGCACCGAAGGCGATCGCAGCACATCGAAGGTGGCTGTGCGAGAAAGGGCTCACTGTCGCTGAGTGCCCCACGAATGCGATCACCGTGGTCGAAGTTGCAGAGGCATCTTCAAATGGCCGCGGACCATTGTTTGAGATCGACCAGCGCGTCATCACACCTGAGGAGCTGGCCCACGCGTTGGAAGTCGGAGACGGGGCGCTCAACGACCTGATCGCGCTGACAGATCGGACACGGGAGTGGGAATCCCTACCACTTGACCATCGTCCGTCTGGTTGGACACCACCGCAAATCCTGCGGCACGTCGCGGAGTTTGACCGCTGGTATGCTGCGCGGTTGGCACCCGACGCCGGTGCGTTGGCACTTCCGGAAGACCCACTCCTGGCGCTCCGGCAGGCAGCGCAGGCGTTTGTTTCGGTCACTCGGGCCTAGTGGGCCGTATGGGGAAGTCGGATGGTGGAGCGCGACGGTGAGCAGTGGACGGTTGCCAAGGTGCTCCGACGTCGGACGTGTCACCTGTGCGAGCATGCCGTAAAACTCCTCACGTGGGTGCAGTGCATGGAGCGGGCTCGAGAGACATGAGCCGACACCCCTCGCGCACCGACGAACCACCGCCGAGCGACAAGGACGGCGCAGGAGCAGCAAGGGGAAGCATGTCAGACAGGACACGGGAATGGCTGTCCGCGGATACTTTCCCCCGAGAGTGGAGTGACGACGAAGGCCTGCCTCCTCTTCCAACTCGGTCCATGAGATTGAGCAGGCGGCCTCGGTGGACACAGAACCGAGAGGCCGATCGGGTTCGCCGGGGCACTGCACGTCCACAGAAGCGATCTGCGCATCGGCACAGCTTCTTGGGAAACACCAGAGAGGTCGTAACAAGCTTTCACCACTCGCAATGATCCTCGGTGGACCGACGCGGGTACTGCGGACAGGTTCAACAGGGGAACTCTTGTCGACCCTGATCAGCTGCATACATCCCGGTGAGATATCCCGCCCCGAGAGGGACAAGTCACGCCGTGTTCCTCAGAGGCCCTCGAGCACGCCCGCTTCCTGTCCTAATTCGCGGAAGATCTGGTTAAAATCTGCTTCATCTGGCTTCACAAACACGCCAGTATTTCCCATAACACAGACCGCATAATCCCCCGCTGCCACGGCCCAGCCACGCAGAGGAGTCCACTGCATTCCTGTATAGCGGGAGAATCCCTCAGCCTGCATCCGCAGCATCAGGTTGTTTGCAGCGCACATGAGCGCAGTCATCGCCGCGTGTTCCTCGGAAAGCGGCCCTTTGTACGCAACAAGGGAGCCATCAGGGCCGAACTCGCCGGCAGCAAAGACGCCACGCAGGTTCATGGGCCGATCGAGATTGACCGCCATCGGTTTCCTCCTTCCCTGGGGAAACGACATGACTTCGGAGCGGGACACCTCCCGGGCACGCAAAACGGTTGTAAGGGGTATCCTAGATGAGTACAGTATAAAGATCATTAGGTCATCAGGTCAAGGGTAGACTGTTCCATCGGTCAAGATCGACGACGTGACCGACGCGCGAGCTCATCGAGCGGCCAAGAGTCCCCGATCCTGAGGCAGGTCTGTTGCGGGAAGCTTGCGGTGGACTCTTGCTAAGACCGCGTCAATGCCAGTACGAAGGATCACTCAGCAGAACAATCGCCAAGTCGCTGGATCACGCCCTGCTGCAGCGTAGTCAAAGTCGCTAGCGAAGGGCTGGAGCACGTAGCGTCCTTCCAGCACACGCAACGCGACGTAGCGCGAGAGCGCAGTGACTGGGACGGTGGGGTCATGGAGCTCCTGGAGAGAGAAGAAGCGCGCGTCGTCAATCTCCTGACCGTCAGCGTGCGGCTCGCCAGCGACCCAGTCTAAGAGAAACATTACGTACGTGTCATTTCGGGCACCGTCGCAACGGGTGCGCAGGCCCAAGACGCCGCAGACAGCGGTCTGGATGCCAGTTTCTTCGGTCACCCACCTGACAACCGCCTGATCCAGCGTCTCATCAGGCTCCACCAGACCGCCCGGGAAGAGATAGAGTCCGCGGGAGGGACCGTAACATTGGCGGACCAAGAGAATGGCATCGCCGCGGCGAACAACACCACCGACGGCAACAACATGA
>DAOTWO010000472.1:0-6354 GCA_034435855.1 Thermomicrobium sp.
GCTGCGCATGACGATTACGCCTGGTGCGATCTCGACGAGGCAGTTGCACGCCTCCTCTGGACGAGTCAGCGCTGGGCGGTCCGCCATATCCACGCGGTGATTGCCTGTGGGGGCGAGGAAGCTGAGTACTACGCGCTGACTTAAATTTCTTCGAGGCTGTCCCGGATCACGTCGAAATACTCAAGTGCCAGCCCCGTGCCAATGGCCACACAGCTTAAAGGATCGTCGGCAACAAAGCAAGGGACGCCTGTCACCTCCGTGAGCAGGCGATCCAGATTGCGGAGCAATGCGCCGCCCCCGGTCAACACCATCCCCTTGTCAATGATGTCGGAGGCAAGTTCGGGTGGCGTCTCTTCCAACACCGCACGAACAGTAGAGAGGATCGCCTCGAGCGGTTCGGCGATCGCCTCCACGACCTCGTTCGCATGGAGTTGGATCGTTCGTGGCAGGCCGGTCACCTCGTCCCGGCCACGAACCTCCATAACCATATCTTCTTCGACCGGGAGTGCTGAGCCGATAGCGATCTTAATTTCTTCTGCTGTCCGCTCACCGATGCGCAGGTTGTGCTTCCGTTTAACGTACGC
Organism: Thermomicrobium sp.; assembly: GCA_034435855.1. Lineage (GTDB taxonomy): Bacteria > Chloroflexota > Chloroflexia > Thermomicrobiales > Thermomicrobiaceae > Thermomicrobium. The sequence goes on from DAOTWO010000472.1 coordinate 585, forward strand.
AGCAATCGCGTCGTCCAGGTGGTTCCCACCGATTCGTACTGACTTGGCGACGACAATGCCGTTCAGAGAAATGACTGCGACTTCTGTGGTCCCGCCACCGATGTCGATGACCATGTTGCCACTCGGGTCAGCGATCGGAATACGCGCGCCGATCGCGGCTGCGAGTGGCTCAGCGATGAGATATGCGCGGCGAGCTCCCGCGTTGAGCGCTGCATCACGCACCGCGCGGCGCTCAACGCTCGTCACGCCAGCAGGGACAGAGATCATGACCTCGGGTCGGATGAGCGAGAAGCGGCCGACCGCCTTGTTGATGAAGTAGCGCAGCATCTCTTGTGTCACCACGTAATCCGCGATGACGCCGTTCCGCATTGGGCGGATGACCTCGATCGTATCGCGGGGTTCGCGCCCGAGCATGTTCCGCGCTTCAATGCCAACGGCCTTCACCCGACCGTCCTTGGCCGAGATAGCAACCACCGATGGCTCGTTGATCACAATGCCACGCCCCCGCACATAGACAAGGACGTTTGCTGTTCCCAGATCGATTCCGAGCTGCTTCGCCACGACCCGTCACCCCACTACCCTGTCGCTATCTGTGTCCGCGGACCGCATGCTCGATCTCGAGAGGAATTCTAGCATCACGACAGTTGCGGGGAGTTCGGCTTCCCGGCGGGATTTTTGTACTCTCACAAGATCATGGCGTCGCATCCTTGATGCGCCGCTTCACTCCAGAAGGCGGAGCGGTTACGCACGGGAGGTCCGCGAATGGGAAATCGGTCACGTAGGAAGCAGCCGTGGCACGATCCGGACCGCAACGAGCAGCCCGAGGAGTTCGACCAGGGTCTGGGTGACGATCACCAGCGCCGCGAGGGAGTGTTCCCGCGGTAGTGCCAGCGCAAGTGGAAGAACGACCAACGAGTTGCGTGTCAGTGCGCTGAAGACCAGTGCTCGGCCGCGTGGCGGGTCAAGTTTGAATGCTCGTGCAATTGGTGACCCCAGAAGTCCGATCATCACTTGATATGCAAGATAGAGCGGTACGATGCCAGCGAGATCGAGGAATGCACTCCTCACCCGGACAATCTGGGATCCGACGATCACCAAGAGCGTCAGGGCCAACATCGGAACCGGCAGCCATCGTGCGACGTCAGTCATGCGGCCGAGGCCTGGACAGCGCACTGAGAGGTACTGGAGCGCGAGTGCGATGCCGAGTGGGAGAGCGATGAGGAACACAAATGCCTCCAGGAACGGCTTCAGATCAATGATGTTCCGGGCTGGTTCGGCGAGGAATAACCACAGATAGCCTGGCAGGAGCAGGACCGTTGCCACGAGGAGAACGGGTGTTGACGCGAGGACGACTCGCTCGTTCCCACCACCAAGCCGGGTGAACATGATGACGTAGTCGATGCAGGGCGCAAGAAGGACCAGATAAAGCCCGAGCAGCACTGCGGGCTGCTGCGGTGCCAGATGGGCAAGAAGCCAGACCACCACTGGTACAACAGCGAAGTTTGTTGTGAGAGTGGCCACGAGGTAGCGACGATCGGTAAAGGCCTGTCGCAACATGCCAAACGGGATTTGCAAAAACAGGGAGGTAAGGAGAATTGCCAGGACCGGGTAAATGAGCTGTTCAAAGGCAGTGTGGATTCCAGGGAGGACGAGCCCCGCCGAACCGCCGACGACCAGTCCAGCAAAGGCGATCCAGACCTGATGACGTTCAAGCGTGTCAAGTTCCAGTCGCTTCATGCCCTAAGTGAACTCTTGCAATGCCGAACGATGTCTCGCAAAGCTGCCTGTCGGGATCGCATGCGTTTCCTACTCCATTGAGCTTACCAGTGTCGGGAGACGGGGAGCACGAGCCTTCTTCGGCGACCAACGAGTGGTTACTGCGGAGCCTCTGAGAATCGAGGCCTTTGGCGAGGTCAGAAAGCAGAGGGGATAGTGGCCCCTGCGGGCATTACGGCTCGTCGCATTGCTCCGCGATGCGTTCTGTCATACAGGCTGCTCAGCCCCTGATCTGCCGGGAAGCCAAGAGGTGACGCGAGGCCAGCCACAGTCACATCGTGCGGCTGCCCAGGTATCGCTGGAGTAGGTCGGACGACTTGACGGCAGTACGTGGCCCTGTTTCCATGGCAGAGAGGAGGAGACGGTGATGCGCGCGACTGCCGAAGTGGTGATTGTTGGTGCGGGGATCGTCGGGGCAAGTACCGCGTACTGGCTAACAGAATCGGGCCTGCGCGACGTTGTCATCGTCGAGCAACGGGTACCGGCGGCGGGTGCGACCGGCAAATCTGGTGCACTGGTGCGGCTTCATTACCCGAACCCCCATGAAACGCGTCTCGCGTTCGAAAGCCTGCGTTTCTTTCAGGAATGGGAAGCACGTCTCGGAACACGCTCACCCTTCGTTCGCACCGGCTTTCTCCAGATCGTTGCACCGAGCGACGAGGAGAAGCTTCAGGCCAACGTCGCCATGCAACAGGCGCTTGGTGCTCCGGTCGAGCTGCTGACGGCTGAGCAGGTTGCCGAGCTCGAACCCTGGTGCGATGTGAGGGGGATCACGGTTGCTGCCTACGAACCAGAGAGCGGCTATGCCGATCCGGTTGCCGCAACTCTTGGGTTGCTCGAGCGGGCACGGCAAAACGGCGCGGAGCTTCGCATCGGGGAACGGGCCACCGGAGTGGAGATCAGGAATGGACGCGTCGCTGGCGTCCAGACAAGCTCCGGACGGATCGCTGCGCCGTTTGTGGTGTTGACGCCGGGGCCATGGGCGAACAGCTTGCTTGCTGCGCTGGGCCTCGATTACGGCCTTATACCGCGACGCGTGCAGGTGATTGTTTTCCGCTGGCCGATCGAGCCGGCACCACGGCACTGTTGTGGCATCGATACCGCTCTGGGCATGTGGTTCCGCCCGGAGGGTGAGACAGCAACGCTCGTCGGCCTGGAGTCGGGAATTCGCCAGGTCGATCCGGATCGGTCTGCTGAGACCACAGATCCTGATTTTGTCGCTCCAGCCCGGAGGGCAATCGCCCAGCGATATCCACTGCTGATGCAAGGTATCGTGCGTGGTGGATGGGCCGGAGTCGTCATGCAGAGCCCAGATGGGCGACCGCTCTTCGGTCCGATACCGGAGTATTCTGGACTATTCGCGTTTTTGGGTGATTCCGGAACGTCGTTCAAAACGGCTCCTGCAGTCGGGCGGGCTCTTGCCGAGTGGATCGTTGAGGGAATGCCACGCCAGGACGTCCAGGCGTTTCGGGTCACGCGGCTCGCTGAGGGGCGACCCTGGATCGATCCGACCGACTATCGTCGGCCAGATCGCACTGTCTCGCGGTGACGGTGGTTCCACCAGGTGTAGAGTGCCCGTTTTGCGAGTTCGACCAGTATGAGGTAGCTTGCGACAGCGCCAGCGAGGAATGCCAGATATGCCGGTGGCAGTGGAACGAAGCCAAGGAACGCAGCGAGTGGGCTGTACGGAAGCCACAGGCCAATGAGGACAATTGCGAGCACGTTCAGCGCCAGCGCTGGGCTTGGTAACCAGCGCCAGGGAGCTCGGGCTGTCCGGATGACGAAGACGACAAGACACTGCGTGACCAAGGACTCAACAAACCAGCCAGTGTGGAAGAGCATCTCATCCGCACGGAAGAGGAAAAGGAGGACGGCGAAGGTCAGGAAATCGAAGAGCGAGCTGACCGGTCCGAGCACAAGCATCGCAGTCCGGACAAATCCGATATCCCAGCGACGTGGGGAGGCAGTCAGCTGAGGGTCAACCCGGTCGCGGGGAATGGCAACTTGCGCGAGATCGTACAAAAAGTTGTTCAACAGAATCTGATGTGGCAGCAGAGGTAAAAACGGCAACAAGGCGGCCGCACCAGCCATGCTGAAAACATTGCCAAAGTTGGAACTTGTCTCCATGAGGAGGAACGTCATCACGTTGGAAAAGGCGCGGCGTCCCTCCAGGATTCCCTCATGGAGTGTCGAGAGGCGTCGGTCCAGGAGCACGATGTCCGCAGCCTCCCGTGCGATATCGACGGCGTTCACGACCGAGATGCCGACGTCCGCTGCGTGCAAGGAAGGCGCATCGTTAATCCCGTCCCCCAGGAACGCGACTGCATGACCGTGGGCCTTGAGCGCGAGTACGATGCGGTGCTTTTGAGCTGGTGTGACACGTGCGAAGATATCTGCTTCCTCTACCAGACGCTCGAGTGCAAGGGGCTCAAGGCGTTCAAGTTCGCTGCCGAGAACGATTCGCTCAGCTGGGAGTCCAACGGCACGGCAGACCGCCGCTGCGACGAGTTCGTTGTCACCGGTGAGAAGTTTCACGCGGACTCCATCAGCGGCAAGCTGTGCGAGCGTTTCCCTCGCTTCGGATAAAGGTGGGTCGGCAAAAGCGAGGAATCCCGCCAAGACAAGTTCGTTCTCGTCCTCAGGACGAAGTGGATGGGGTGATTCCCACGCTCGCCAGGCGACTGCGAGCACGCGGAGCCCTTCGGTGCTCAATTGCCGGAAGAGACTTGTGGCGTTCTGTCGCATCGTCTCGTCGAACGGGTGCACGATGCCACGTTCATCTTCAAATGCGGTGCATGCTGGCAGGATTGCCTCCGGAGCGCCCTTGGTGATCAGGAGTGGCGGCTCACCCAAGAGGCGAACGACGACCGAGACCCGGCGGCGTTCGAAGTCGAAGGGAAGTTCGTCTACTTTTGTGAAAGTCGGCAATGTCGGAAGTTCGATAGTCAGCAGGGCCTGATCGAACGGCCTTACCAAGCCGGACTGGGCGCGTGCGTTGATCCAGCCCAGCTGCAGTACTCGCGAAGAGTCGTTCCCTGCGAGGGTCAGTGCCCGCATCAGACGCATCTCGCCGAGCGTCAGCGTTCCCGTCTTGTCACTGCAGACAATGTCGATGCTGCCGAGGTTCTCGATTGCTGGCAGCGACTTGACAAGCACACGTCGTCGCGCCATCCGGATTGCTCCCTGCGCGAGAGCGATCGTGACGATCATTGGCAAGAACTCCGGGGTAAGTCCAACAGCGAGCGCGACGGCGAAGAGCAAGGAGTCCAGAGGTGCACGACCAAGGGAGAGCGTGACGGCGAGGACGACGAGCACCAGCGCAACGATAGTACGAGTGATGAGATGACTAAACTCGCGAAGACCGCGTTGGAACTCGGTCTCAGGGGGCGGCGCACCGAGCCGGACGACGATACCACCGAAGAGCGTGTTTTTCCCCGTCGCTACCACCTCAGCGATGCCGGAGCCGGAAACGACTGAGGAACCGAGAAACACCATGTGTGCAGCGTCCGGATCCTGGCTCGGCGGTGCAGTTGGATTCGCCTGTTTCTCGACCGGAAATGATTCGCCTGTCAACGCTGCTTGCTGGACTGTGAGGTGTATCGCTTCCAGCAGGCGTGCATCGGCGGGTACCAGATCGCCAGCCGTGAGGCGAATGACGTCGCCGGGTACGAGTGTCCAGCGTGGGAGCTCCTGCCAGGCTCCGTCACGAAGCACAGTCGCCGTCGGCACGATGCTGACTGACAGGCGCTCCACGGCGCGCTGCGATCGATACGCTTGGACGAAGTTCACTGTCGTGCTGGCAAGGACGATCGAGACAATGAGCGTGGCATCCACGAACTCCCCGAGGAGTGCTGCGATCCCGCTCGCGACGAGCAGGACAAATGTCAACGGCTCGATGAACAGCTGTAAGAACTGCACGAGCGCTCGGCGGCGCTGCGGGGGTACGGGTTCGTTTGGCCCAAAGCGCTGAAGGCGCTCGGCTGCCTCTGCGCTG
>DAOTWO010000473.1:0-23262 GCA_034435855.1 Thermomicrobium sp.
AGAGATGAGATTGCCCGTTATCGTGCCGAGGCGGAACCGACAGGAGGTCTCTCCCGAGAAGGAGAACGGCAATGGACGCCTATGCGGTCGTGAACGGCACGATCTTGACGATGGATCCGACAAAACCAGAAGTTGAGGCATTTGGGGTCATCGGCGAGCGCATTGTCGCAGTTGGCTCAATGGCCGAGGTGGAAGCAGCCCTGCCTCGGGGCGCCCGACGACTTGATCTCGCCGGGGCTACTTGCCTTCCCGGATTCAATGAAGCACACAATCACATGATCAACTTTGGCCTGGTTCTGGGGCAAGTCAACTGTCGTCACCCCCATGTCCGCTCCATCAGTGACATCGTGGCCCGTTTTGCCGAGCGAGCGAGCCAGACACCGCCAGGGAGTTGGATCCGTGGCCGTGGGTATGACGATAACGTGCTTGCCGAGCATCGTCATCCCACCCGTTGGGACCTTGACCAGGCGAGCACGCGTCATCCGCTCGTCCTTGTCCATAGCTCCGGTCATATGCTGGTCGCGAATTCTCTCGCGCTTCAGCTCGCTGGCATCACCCGGGAGACGCCCGACCCTTCTGGTGGACACATTGTGCGAGACAAGTCAGGCGAGCCGACTGGGCTGCTCCAGGAGAACGCCATGGAACTGGTCGAACGAGTAATCCCAGCTCCAACGCTTGAGGAGATGATTGAAGCACTTCGTCGCTGCAACGATGCATATGTTGCGGCTGGTATTACCTCAAGCCAGGACGCTGGCTCGGACCATCCACTGCAAGTCGAGGCCTACCAGCGAGCAGTCGAGCGCGGTGTGTTGAAGCTGCGCACGTCGATGATGATCCGTCATCAACTTCTCCCCCATCTGCTTGGGCTGGGAGTCAAGCAGGGATTTGGCGACAATCGACTCCGCCTCGGCCCAGTGAAGCTCTTTGCCGACGGTAGCCTCATTGGACGCACCGCAGCGGTGAGCCGTCCCTTCCTCGACGATCCACGACCAGACAACTACGGGATGACAATCTGGACACAAGAAGAACTGGACGAGTTGGTCTGGCAAGCCCACAGTGCTGGCTTCCAAGTGGCAACACACGCGATTGGTGATCGAGCGATTGAGATGGTGCTGGATGCCTATGAGCGTGCACTCGCTCGGCTCCCACGAGCAGATCATCGTCATCGTATTGAACACTGCGGAGTATTACGCCCCGACCTGATTGAGCGCATTGCCCGACTTGGGGTGCTCGTCGTCAGCCAGCCAATCTTCATCGCTGAATACGGTGATGGCTTCATTCGCCACCTTGGTCTGGAGCGAATTCAACTCACGTATCCGTTCCGAAGCCTTCTCGATGCCGGCATCCGGCTCATTTTCTCAACGGACTGCCCGGTCTCGTCTTACGAACCGCTCCGTTGTATCCAAGCTGCCGTTTTGGAGCGCACAGCGAGCGGCCGCTCCTATGCGCTGGAGGAGGCGATTCAGGTTGAAGAAGCCCTACCGCTCTACACCGTGAATGGGGCATTCGCCACCTTCGAGGAACGATACAAGGGGATGCTCCGCCCCGGCATGCTGGCCGATTTTGTCGTCTTGGAACATGATCCGCGTCGCGTCAATCCGGAGGAACTCACGCAGATCCGAGTGCTGCGCACAGTCATTGGCGGCCAGACGGTTTATGAGGCATAGGTGCGGAGAGGCCATACAGGTGATGCTACGGAGCGCCCCGCAGACGCCGTCCAGAGGCTGACCATACCTCCTCTGGTGACCGGCTTCAGTTCGCCGGCTGGAAGATCTGTGGGTTCAACACACCAGCCCTGAACAGAGAACCGGCGCAGGGGATTGTTAGAGACGAGCACGCCCATGTGTGCCGAAACAGGCCTGGTAGCAGGCTGGATGTGGGAAGGTTTCACGGAAAGAGCCTTCCGGCCGAATGAACGGCTCCAAGGCAAGTCAGCGTCGGCGACTGTGCGCCTGCATCCCCCTGCTCACGCCGGTGCGAGTTGTTTACTCTGTGCCTCCCGATGAGACCCCAGGAACGTTCGTCAGATCACGTTCCCTTCGCTTGCTCGGACACGCTCAAGCAACCCCGCCTCCACTAATTGCTGCCGCACCTCCTCAGGCGTGCGCTGCCTTCCTGGGAACGCCTCATCCTCACTCAGGCGGATGACGAAGCGCGCAGCGAGCGCCGCTGCGAGTTGGATACTGCGCAGCGTGACCTTGTCGAGCGTGTCCGCCTCGGTATGTCCCCAGCCACGCCCAACCATGCCACTCGTCGCATCGCGGCTGCTCAGTGTCGCGTTGGGGATACCACGGAGGGCAAACGGGAAGTGATCGGAGTGTGCGTTGAGCTCGTCTCGGATCGTGAAGTCGTAGGGAAGCTCTCGGCTAATTGCCTGGAAGTAGGGGACGAGTTCCGGTAAACCAGAGAGGACAAGTTGTTCCTGCCCGCCGCTGCCGCGTCCCGCGCCGTCGAGGTTGAGGACGAATCGAATGCGCTCGCCATGTGCGGCCGCGCGCGCAGCGTGGTAATAGGCCCCAAGGAGCCCGAGTTCCTCGGCGCCGAAACAGATGACGCGGACGGTCCGCGCTAGCTGCCCTCGCAAGCGGCTGAGGGCCCGGCCAACCTCCAGCCCAACCACCGTCCCGGCACCATCGTCGCTCGCACCTTGGGCGATGTCGTGGCCGTCATAATGCCCACCAACAAGCACGAGCTCCTCAGGATGAGTCCGACCGGGAAGCTCACCGATGACGTTCGCCGAACGTGCCTCGCGCGTTCGGTTCTCGGTCGCAATGCGGACGCGCAGTGCTCCTCGCTTAGCAAGTCGGCGAAGAAACATCCCGGTCTCATAGCTCAGCCCGAGACCAGGTATGGGCGCTTCACGATCCAAAGCACTCGTCCCGTTCGGATTCCGGCCGGTAAGCGAGCCCGTGATATGCAGTTGCCCTGGATTCTGATTGACAAAAAGCACCGCAACGGCACCACGTTGCACGGCCCAGTTGTACTTGTCAGTCCGGTGGCTCTTGCGCTCGCCAGGGCGGTTCGTTTCAGCATCGGTCAGGACGATCTTGCCCGGAATCTCGCTCGCGAGCCGGTCGAAGTCCGGCAGTTCCCCCTCTCCCACGTCGACCACTTCAGCCTCGAGATGTGCACTGGGACAATAGGGCATTGCGAGGGATGGGAGCTCCCGCTCCAAGGGCTCGATCACCCAGAGCTGGCAGGGTCCCCGTTCCCAAGTCACCATCGGAAATTCCTCGAGTCGAACGTTCTCGAGTCCATACGCACGGAGGCGTTCGGCCAGGAATTCGGCTGCTTGCCACTCCTGCTCCGAGCCCGCGAAGCGATGGCCAAGGTCGTCACAGAGGTAGACGAGATTGCGCCAGGCTTCATCCGACGTCCAAATCTCACCCAGCACAACGCGATCAAGTTCTCGCAAACGCTCTCGCTCCATCGTCCTTCCCTTCAGGTCTCGCCCCCAACTTGCTTTCCATCGGCCAATGCTGCATGACTTGCCTCACGGAAGAAGCGCATCACGCGGGAACGTGTCGGTAAGGCGGGAATTGCACCACGGCGGGTACAGACGAGTGCACCGACGGCATTGGCCAGCCGCAACGCCTGCTCGATCGCCTCTCGTGACCAATCTCCTTTCTGCTCGAGCAAGCCCACGAGGAGACCGGCGACAAAGCCGTCACCGGCACCGGTCGTATCGACCACCCGCACTGAGAATCCCGGTATGGTCCCTTGTCCCTCCGGCAGAACATACGTACACCCAGCTGCTCCCCGCGTCACCACCACGAGGCGGAGACGCTTGTGCCACAGCTGACGCACTGCGGCCAATTCGGTTGATCCAGTGAGAAAGGCAAGCTCCTCTTCACTCAGCTTGACGAGATCCGCTTCGCGCCAGCCAAGCAGCATCCCTTCACGCGCTGCTTCTGCCGAGGGCCACAGCGCGAGGCGCAGGTTGGGATCATAAGAGATGAGTGCACCGTTAGCACGAGCCTCGGCCAGCGCGGTCAGTGTCGCCGAGCGAACCGGCTCACCAATGAGTGAGATGGAGCCGAAGTGGAAGATGCGAGTTGCACGGACCACCTCGCGATCGACGTCCTCGGGCCCCAGAGCATGTCAGCGCTGGGATGGCGATAAAAGAGAAAGTCGCGTTCACCGTCAGCCCGTAGACTGACAAACGCGAGTGCCGTACGGGCAGCAGCGGTGAACCGCAGACCGCGCACATCGACACCGGCACGTCGAAGTGTTTCCGCTAAGTAGTGGCCAAAGTCATCGTCACCCACCTGACCAAGGAATGCTGCCCGGTGACCGAGTCGGGCAACCCCGACCGCAACATTGGCCGGCGCACCACCAGCAGCGCGGCGAAACGCTGGCGCATCAGCCAAGCGCACACCACGCCGGAGTGCAACGAAGTCGATCAGGAGTTCTCCGCAGCTCACGACATCAAACATGTGACCTGACGACCTCCTTCGGTCTTGGTCGTCAGCACGGCGATAATGCGATCTTGGCCGAGAGACGTCAAGCCGTCTGGGAACGTCTGTCAGCCATGCTCAGACACCGTTCGAGTCATCGAGCACGGGTAAAACCGAGAACTCAGACCGCGCTTGTGAGGTTATCCTCTGCGTCCCCGCTCTCTGCCGGAGAACACGGTAGCGTGTCATTGACCGATCGGTGATCGGGTACATTCCCAACTATCCTCAGGCGCGTCCGAGGAGAGATGCAGATGCCGCGGTGACGACCATACCGATCGGGACAGGCGACTGGGGCGGTCAGGCAACCGCCAGCTCTTCGCGTTCGTGGACGGCATGGTGAACCGGGTTGGCAGGTACTGAGGGCCGTACACTCAAGACACCTTCAATTGGAGAGCGGCTACTCTCGAAGCGCGACGATGCAGCCCTCGTTTGGTCGGAGGACGAGACCGCTCTCGATGATCTCACCCGCACGATCGAGAGAGGTGGAGAGGAGCACCTGACCGCGCAGGGTAAAGCGGCTTGTCGTGAATGTCCGCTCATGTCCACCGAAATTGAGCACAACGAGCAAGCGTCGACCAGCGGCCTCGCGGAGAAAGGCGAGAAGGTCATCCGGAGCCGGGACGGGTCGATAGCGGCCAACGACAAGCGCCGGCTCGGCCCGGCGCAGGATCAAGAGCTCCCGGTACAGCGACAGCATGGAACGCGGGTCCTTACGCTGCACGGCAACGTTGCGCGTCGCGTAATCCGGGTTCAGAGGCAGCCAGGGCTCACCCGTGGTGAATCCGGCACCAGAGCTATCATCCCATGGCATCGGTGTTCGGCAGGAATCGCGACCCGCTCCGGGGCCAATTGTCTGCTCAAGCGGGTCACGACGCCGTTCAGGGGGGATAGGGACATCGGAAAGCCCCAGTTCATCGCCGTAGTAGATCGTCGGCGTCCCACGCAGGGTGAAGAGCAGCATGGCAGCAACACGTGCTTGCGCCTCGCCGACACGTGTTGCAACACGTGGCCGATCATGATTACTCAGAACCCAGTTGGGCCAATCATCAGGGCCGAGGAGCGCCTCGTACGTATCGATCGCGGCGCCAACACGGCGAGCTTCCCAGGGCACGAGCAGCAGTGCAAAGTTGAACGGCAAATGGAGCTCGCGACGATGCGGGCAGCCGTAATACGTGACGAGTCGTCCGACGGGCAAGTAGATCTCGCCGATGAGGACGCGCTCACCAAAGGCATCGGCGACTTGACGCATGCGAAAAAGAATCTCGTGGATCTCGGGACGATCGCTCGTGTAGACCGGAAGGAGCTCACGATACGGTGGCTGATCCGGCGTGTACTCTGGGTTCACCGGATTGTCACGCAGCTCCTCGTCTTTGATCAGGAACCAGATAGCATCGAGGCGAAAACCATCAACTCCCCGTGTGAACCAAAAGCGAAGGACATCGAGCATCGCTGCTTGAACTTCCGGATTTCTCCAGTTCAAATCGGGTTGTTCCTTGAGAAAGGTGTGGAGATAGTACTGCCCAGTCGCGGCATCAAACTCCCATGCCGAGCCGCCAAAGATACTCCGCCAGTTGTTCGGCGGGCCACCATCGGGAGCAGGATCAGCCCAGATATACCAGCGACGACGCGGATGATCACGGCGACTGCGTGACTCAAGGAACCAGGGGTGCTGGTCGGAGGTATGGTTGGGAACGAAGTCGAGGATCACTTTGAGTCCCCGTGCATGGGCATCCGCGATCAGCCGCTCAAGATCCTCGAACGTCCCGAACGTTGGATCGACGTCGAGATAGTCGCTGATGTCGTAGCCAAAGTCAGCCATCGGCGAGCGGAAGATGGGAGAAAGCCAGATGGCGTCAATGCCAAGCCAGGTCAGGTAGTCGAGCTTCCGGCGAATCCCCTCAAGGTCGCCGACGCCGTCACCGTTACTGTCCGCAAACGAGCGGGGGTAGATGTGATAGATGACTGCACGCTGCCACCAGTGCCAGCGGCGCTCTTCCTCCACAGGAGCCCCCTCCCCAAACGACGAGCGCCGCGCGAGCCGTCACCCGGCGGCGCTCGCTGGATCGCGCTGCACCCCGCTCAGCGTCGGACTACCTGGCGTGCCTTGACAAAGCGGGTCAAGAGGATACTCGTTCCCACGGCCACCAGGAACACGAGCGGGATATCGATTAAGAGGAATGCCCACGTCAAGGCCAGCTCACCATTGATCGCGCTCGCCAGCGTCCCGAAGATGACGCTCAACACCACCAACGCGGCCGTCCGGAGTCGCACCGACGCAATCCGCCAGCAGATGAGCCCTACCACGACACCAGCAGTGATCGGCAGTATTTCTCCCATCGCTCTGCGCCCCTTCCTCCGTAACCAACTCACCCAACGTCCAGCCTGCCGCAGGAGCAGCCGGCTGTCAAGCGGGCGACCGCCTGGACACCTCACGCCCGGTGTGATCTCCTCTTTGGTCAGCAGCGAGGCACTTCCACGCCTCCGAGCGCCGTCTGTTAGGAGCGACAGGTAAAAAGTTGCGCTACTACTCGAGAGCGAGAGATGAAACGACGGACCGGAGAAATGCGACGGGCACCGAGTTGTTCGAATACTCTGCCGCAGCTCGTTCGGAGCAGAACGGCCTGCCACTGAAATGACCCTCTGGGCATTCGTCAACGTCGCTTTACCCGTCTCGGACAACGAACGCCGGCGGCCTTCCTTACCGAACCAGTCGCCTCTCCGCAGAGCTAGTCCGTTGGCTCACGCGGAGTACAGGTTGGCACACCAGAACACGCAAGACGAATGCGTGTGGACGACTCAAGATGGAGCCGAATATCAAATGTCTCTCACGATGGCGAGAACTGCCATGATGCGTCCGCTCACACGTTCGAGCCAGGTGAAGATCGACCGTGCCTCATCGGCGGTGACCGGTGGCAGCTCGGTCGGAGAGTACCGCCAGCGAAGAGCGAGGAGCGCTGAGTCATTCTCCGCCGCGAGATCGGGATGCCCGGGCGCACGAAGGATCGCTGCCAGACGCTCTGCGATACCAAGCTCTCGAGCCTGGATCTGCTCCCATGTGCACTCCGCAACCCGGCTGAACCAATAGCAGAAGCGAGCAAGCGGGAGTTCTCCAAGTTCCGCCGCGATCACTTCCCAGGCAGGCTGGTCCTCGGCTGGTGGCGGAAATGAGGCACTGAGCGGGATCCTTCCCCGTCGTGCCAGCACCGCAGGATACCACGCCATCCAGAGCATCCAAAACAGCCGGAAGGCCTCGAGGATGTCATGTGGCTCACTTGTCGAGGACTGCTCCAATCCCTGCACCCGTGCATCCCGTGCGGCGAGAGATTCCTTGAGGAGTTCGTACAAGACCTGGCGGGCTTCCTCGGGCTCCATTGTCAGAGTCTCCAAGAAGCGCGCTTTATGTGAGAATGTGCCGATCAGATGACTGACTGGAAACCCGGCATCGGCCAGTGCCATCTCGACCTCGACGCGAATCGCGTCGATCTCCCCCGCAGCCCGGTACATATGCTCCGTAACAGTATCGATCCACTGGACAGCGGACCGAACTTCGTCCGCCGTGATGGGGAGTTCAACCGGATAGCGGTACTCCGCCAGGCAAGCTCTCCTCCAGTTGGCCCCCATCGGGTCATTGCACGTGAACGTCGACTCGCTTGGAAGTCCTGTATCACGGATCGCTAGATCAAGCCAACGACTGATCCCAAACTGCTGTGCCAGCTCACGGACAAATGGGTGCTTCGCCACGTCTCCGAACCAATAGACGAACCGAACAATGTGGAGATCACCGACGGTGTCGCGGAGTGCCTGCCACCCCTCCTGATCGTCGTCACTTGGCAGGTAACAGCGCTCCGAAATCTGAGCTCGTTGGCATAGATCCTGCCATAAGCGCCGAGTGACCGGATGATCCGCCGGCGCATATGCGTCGAGGAATGCGGCGTACCACAGATGGAAGTACCACATACTCCTGCCGGCGTCTTCCTCGCAGTACCCAAAATCTTCCTCCAGGTCCCGCGCCAAGCTACCGGCGTTGTGGTAGACGGCTTCCAAAAATGCCACATCATAAGCGACCTCGGGTACTGATCCAGACATCTTTCGCCCCCTTGGTTCCAGCTTTGTCAATGCCCCATAGGGAGCGTGGCAGTGCAGCGGGAACCCTGTCGTTCTCGTTCGACCGAGGAGAAGATCTTCGTGCAAACGGTGCATCTGGCATCTGACCGTTACTCAACGAATCCAGTCCAAGAGACAAGCCAATCGACGATGCGCCGCCACTTCATGGCCCAGAACATTACCGTTCCGACTGGTCGGGCCACGGTTCATCACTACGAACCTGATACACACGCTTCAACGGTGATCTTGCGCCAGCTGTACACTGCCAAGCATCGGGAGTCCGAACGTGTCCCTCTGCAGGTTTGATTTTCCAGGATACGTTTTCCCGCTTCACACGAGCTGCGATACTGTACCACCTCGGACAGGCGCAGTACGCACACGCCGCAGCCGCAACCAGCAGGCACGAAGCCCAAACCATGACAGCATACGGTACTAGTTGTGGCTCTCTACAACGTGACTGACTCATTCCTCCGCTAGACACGCCGAAGAGGTCAATCGCTCTAACCCAGTACCCTGCCCCACTCATCCGGCTGATGGACTTGAGCCCACTAGGAATTGCGAGATGGTCTCAATCATTCGCCAAGGAGCGGTCACGAGTGATCTCCTATCGCTTGTTCTCGCAGAACACGTCCTCACACCCGTGTCCCGTCGCTTTTGAGGATTGGGCGACCGGATCATGGCATCGTCGGAGGCCTCTCATTGCATGGCTATTCGCTTGGCCTGGCTCCTTTCGCTGTGCCCTCTTGGGCATGAGAGAAACATGCCACTGGAACAGGCAAGTGCGTTTCAGTCATTTCGTGATCGTGCAAGAAGGAGCCGTGCGCCAGAGGGCAGGCGAGGGAAGGCCGCACATGCCCGTCACGTCTCGCAGCCATCTAGCGCTCACCGCGTCACGGTGAGTCCGATGAGCCCGCCCATCTCGCGAAGCTGCTCACGGGCATGTTCCACGTCACGCCCCTCTCGGGCCGCCGCAAGCAGTCGATCAGCTGCCTCGGCCAGCACGGTGATCGCCCGCGGGGTATCAAGGTCGTCCGAGAGCGCTGCCGCAAGCTCGTCGCGCAACGGGGCAAGGTCAAGCGGCGTCGCCTGACCACCAACCGCATTCACTGCCTCGCGCAAGCGCTGGACAAGTGGCTCAAAACGTGCCGGACCATCATCTTCGTACGCGAATGGCGTCCGGTAGTGATGGCTGAGGAGATAGAGGCGGATGGCGTCGCCGGTGTGGCGGCGCAGCGTGTCACGCACCAGCACGAGATTCCCCAGCGACTTCGACATCTTGGCGCCCTGATATTCAACCATGGCAACGTGCACCCAGAAACGTGAGAACGGCCTGAGGCCGGTATAGCCCTCCGATTGGGCGATCTCGCTTTCGTGATGCGGGTAGATGAGATCGGAGCCACCACCGTGTACATCGATCTGTGGGCCAAGGTACTTGATCGCCATCGCGCTGCACTCGATGTGCCAACCAGGACGTCCCGGCCCCCAGGGGCTATCCCAGGTTGGCTCACCAGGCTGTGCCGCCTGCCAAAGAACAAAATCGAGCGGGTCTTCCTTCCGCGGATCTTGCGGATCGGCGCCCCGCTCGGCCGAGAGGCGAATCATCTCCTCGCGACGACAGCGACAGAGATGCCCGTAGTCAGGATCGCTGGCAACGCGGAAGTAGACATTGCCGTCACGTACATAGGCTGCGCCCTGCTCGAGCAGCCGCTGGATCATCTCGACCATCAGTGGGATCTCTTCAGTTGCTCGGGGAAAGACCGACGGGAATAACACATTGAGCGCATTCAGATCTTCTTGGAACTGCCGGATATAGCGATCCCCGAGCCGATCCCACGACTCACCTACCTCACGGGCTTTGCGGAGGATGTCATCGTCGATATCAGTGATGTTCTGCACATATTTGACACGCCAGCCATGATGCTGACAGATACGATTGAAAACATCGAACACCAAATATGTCATCGCGTGCCCCATGTGGGTCGTATCATAGGGGGTCACACCACAGACGTAGAGCCGGACAGTACGTCCGTCAGCTGGGGAGAAAGGCTCGACTCGTCCAGTCAGCGCATTGAACAGCTGCACGGCCTTGCTCACTCCCTCCATCACGCGCTGCTCGCTTGCGGTATCGTACCATCGGAGTACAAGGCAGATGTCGGTTCGGTGGGGAAAGGAGGAACGATGGCAGGTCAGGTCGGTGAACGAGCCCCGGATTTTCGCCTCCCAAGCACGCTCGGTCAGCCACTCTCCTTGAGTGACATGCTCCGCGAGCGCATCGCTGTTCTCGCCTTCTTCCACTTCGCCTTCACAAGCGGTTGAAGGAATGAGTTGTCCCAGTTGTGGGACAAGATCGAGGAGATCCGTGCCCTAGGAGCCGAGGTGTACGCAATCAGCTGTGACAGCCACTTCGCTCAGGCAGCGTGGGCACGCGAACTCGGGATCGATTTTCCCTTCCTCAGCGACTGGAGCCGCGAGGTTATCACTTTGTATGACGTGAAGATCGACGAGTTTATCGGGTACCGTGAGGTCCCCGCTCGGGCAATCATCATCGTCGACCGTGAGGGCACGATTGTCTACCGCGAGCGGGCACCTCTGCGTGCGCTTCCGGACGTCGAGGCGGCACTTGCTGCTCTCCGTTCACTCGCGGCGCGCGCTTGAGCCAACGACCGGCGGAGCCGGAGTACTGGCAGCCGCTGAGGAATCCCACAGCCGGCGCAGCGCTGCCTCAACCAGTCGTCGGGTGGCTGGCGCCGGCTGTCCCACCTTGAGCTGCACGAGCTCCGGAGGGAAGAGCAGGTCGAGCGTCCATTCCATCGCCAGCCGGATACGGCGGTCCCAGCGCGGAATATGGAGCAGCGCATAGGTACGCCAGAGCCACCAGGCGAGGAAGCCATCAAGCGTCACCCGACCAAGCCAGGCGATCGCAGCATGGTCGCCAAGCGTTACCATCATGCCGCGAGTGCGATACCGCATCGGAGCGAGTTCGCGGCCGTGCAAGGTAGCCAAGAGGTTACGCGCCAGTACCCGAGCTTGCCGGACTGCATGCTGGGCGGTCGGCGCATAGGGCCGACCGGTCGTCGGGTCGGTGACAGCTGCATTATCGCCGAGCGCCCAAACGTTCGTCATGCCATCGACACGCAAGAACGCATCGACGACGATCCGTCCCCGTTCATCAAGCGGAAGTCCAAAGGTCCGCACAATCGGGTTTGGATCCACGCCGATCGCGCTGACGATCGTTCGTGACTCCAGAACCATCCCGTCGTCGAGCAGGATGGCAGCAGGGTCCACCCGAACAACCTTGCGGCCCAACAGTACCTCAATTCCACGGCGCTGGAGTTCCTGGACAGCACGCGCGGCAGCTGCCTCGGGGAAGCTCGCTAGCAGGCGTGGCAAGGCCTCCACCAGTACCACCCGCTCCACTCCCGGCCGAATGTTCTGGTAATAGCGAAGCGCATGCGTGAAGAGGCTGCGGATCTCAGCCGCGACTTCTACCCCTGTTGGCCCGCCCCCGATCACCACGACTGTGAGTAACCGCCGCTGCTCCTCGGGATCCGGTTCGATATCAGCCTGTTCGAGGAGATCAATCAGGTGGTTCCGGAGTGCAAAGGCGTTCGCCAGTCGCTGGACATCAAACGCATAGTCGTCGAGCCCCGGAATGCCGAACGTCGCCGGCACACCCCCGAGCGCCAGAACGAGATGGTCGTACGGGAGCTCCAAGAGCTCCTGGCGATGTTGGTACAACCCATGCTGAATCGTAACAATCCTTCGCTCCAGGTCAACACCGGTGAGTTCCCCAGCGTAGAGCCGGGCATGGGGCACGACATGCCGAATCGACGTCAGAATGGTTTCAACCCGTAAAGCCCCTGAGATCACTTCTGGCATGAGCGGATAGAAGACGAACGCGTTCTCTCGGGAGATCAGCGCAACCTCGATCTCTCCTCGGCGAGCTGCCCTTCGGAGCTCGTGTGCTGCTGTCACCCCAGCGAATCCACCGCCAGCAATGACGATCCGAACTGGTCTCGTACGAGCTTCCATTGCCATGAGCAACCTACCTCTTCGTCGTGACGGTACACCGCCACGGCACGAACCCTCCATTGTATCGCACAGAAGCAGCCCTTGAGGATGACGGAGTTCTGCCGCCTTTCCCACCGTGCCGCGCCTCCTTGGTTACGATTGCCGACTGAGAAATGAAAGGAGTTGGACAATGTCCGCACGAGGGTTCGGACTGGCTGCGGCGGTCTCCCACCAGGTCATCCGCGCGGCAGCAGCTGCTTGCGAGGCATTGGGGTATCGCACGTTCTGGGTCAACGACACGCCGGACGGCGACGGATTGGCGGCACTCGCGACAGCAGCATCAGTCACCCAACGGATCGCACTCGGAGTCGGCGTCTTGCCGCTGACACGTTGGACCCCAGAACGTATCGCGCAACGCGTGCAGGAACTCGAGCTTCCACTTGACCGACTCCGTCTCGGCATCGGCTCAGGGGCAGGACCAGGGGCACTCGCACGCGTCCGCGCGGGCTCGCTGGCACTGCGCGCAGCCATCCCCTGCGAGCTCGTCATCGCGGCGCTCGGCCCACGCATGTGCCGCCTCGCTGGTGAACTGGCCGACGCAGTGCTTTTCAACTGGCTTACTCCGGCGCACGTGGAGCAATCGACACACTGGCTCGCCGAAGGCGCCACCGTCGCCGGACGAGCGCTCCCACGGCGCTACGCATATGTGCGCGTTGCACTCGGCCGCGACGCATTGTCCCGCCTCGAAGAGGAGGCAGGACGGTACGAGCGCTTCCCGGGCTATCGTGAGCACTTTGCTCGCATGGGCGTCAGAGCAATCGCCACCGCGATCACAGTGGAGTATGTCGAAGAGCTGACCACCGCGTTGCAGCCGTGGGAGACGCAGCTAGACGAGACTGTCGTCCGAGCCATCACCGCTCACGACTATCTCGACGAAATTCTGACGCTTGCGGAAGCAGCTGCGCCTGCTCAGCTCGGCTCTGGTGGCCAGGCCGGCTCCTGACCAGCCAACAACTGCTCGACTTGCTCGAGGTGAAGGCGATCGTGCTCCACGAGTTGCTCGACGAGATCTTCCACTGTCACCTCGCCGAGCCGCTCGTGGATGGCGCGGCGTTCCCAGTCCTTGAGGGAAAGTGTCATCAGCGTCGTCAGAGTATCGCCCCGCTCGTGGCCAAGCCGCTCCAACGCTTCAGCCAGCGAACTCACCGACTCCGCGGTATCAGCAAGATCGACCGCACGAAAATACGGTGTGTCCTGGGCAACCATGCGTAAGATGCGCTGGCGCATCAGCGCTTCGACCGCGGCTAAATGGGCGACGATGCGCGCAAGCGGAGTTTCTCCTCCATGTCCACTCGTCTCTCGATCGCGGAGCATGCTCTGGAGCCGGCGCGGTGTCTCGGAGAGAAGATCAATCAACTCTTGGTAGGGATGGAGCATGCCAAGACTCCTTTCAGCACCCCGCGGAGCAGTCGTACTCAGCTCGCTGGCCGATCGGTCAGGTGCCAGGTGATCCCGAAGGGGTCACGGAAGACAAAGGAGTGCTCGTCACTTTCGGCAACTGCGTAGCCACGGACAAGCACTTCAGCGCGCAGTTCCAGCAGCGTCTCCGGTGCAACCCGCAGACTCAAATGGACAAGACGCGGCTCGACAAAGACCGTCCCGCGACCAGCGAACTGCAAGAGCAACGCAAGCGGACCGTTGCGGAGCAGGACGTACTGCGGGAAGATACCGCTGCGCAGCCCCGCATCCCAGTCGAAGTCAGGGGGAAGATACTCCCAGGTATCACCCACACGCCGGACGCGCCAGACGACCTCCAGACCGAAGAACTCCCGGTAGAAGTTCTCTGCCACCTGGAGGTCGGCGACACGGATCGCAACATGCTGGAACGCTTCGATGCGCACCGTCCGCCCGGCAGGCAAGAGCGGTTGTACTCCGGGGTCGGGGAGGCCATACGGCAAAAGGCCACTTCCCGGCGGTGCAGGAACGAGAGCTCCTTGGATCGGTGCGATTCGCTCGCTCATTGAGCCTTCCTCTCGGCAAATTAGCGATACCAGCCGAGTGTCTGCACTGCTTGCGCCCCAAGCAAGCCAAGCTGGACTTCGTACGGCGTGCCAGCCGCCTCCGGGTGGAATTCGAAGCGAGCCCGCTCGAAATACTGCACAGTGTACTCCTTCCCATCGCTCGGGTTCACCTCACGGAACTCTGGGCTGATCGGCAAGCCAAAGCGAGCAAGCCCGCCGTTCCGTTCCCAGTATCGCAAAAAGGCACCCTGAACGACGAAGCCAGTTTCCGGGAAATACCGCTGATCCGGACCGAGTCTCTCCGGAGGAGGTTGTGGCGGGAAGGTGCGGTCACCGAGGGCCCAGCGGCCAAGATGAGCAAGCTGGACCTCATGAGGAGACCCTCGGTACTCCGGCCAGTACTCAAAGCGTGCACGCTCGAAGAATTGCACGAGCCGGCCGCCGCTCCAGAACGGCTCCGTCAGAGGATATCCAAAGGCAGCGAGGCCGCCGTTCTGTTCCCAGTAGCGGCGGAATGGCCCACTCAAGGTATGCCCGGTCTGGGGAAAGTAGCGCACGGTCGGATCGCTCGGAGGAGCGACTCGACTCGTCGGAACCGCCTCAGGGCGTGCCAGTTGCTGGTAGACCAGGTAAGCGGGCTTCCGCGGCCACGGGATTGCTTCCCGTCCGTAAACCGTGTTGGAGTCAAGGAGGCGGACTAGCCCCCAACTGGCATATCCGTGTGAGAGACCAAAGTCCTCGAATTTGAACCAGAAGACCCGCTCAACTTCTGGTGCTTGCTCCCACAGCAGCGTGTAGACCTGTCGCAGGAATTCCGCCTGCGCTTGTTCAGACGCTGTCGGCGAGAGTACGCCAGTGCTGGACCATGGCGGGGGATCAGCAACCATTCCCACCTCAGTCACCCAGATCGGGGACAAATCCCCGTGGGCAAGCTGGATGGCCCGTAGTTCGCGCACCGCCGCAAGTACGCTCCCGCCATCTGGGAGGAAATAGGGGTGGATGGAGACCGCATCCCACGGATACCGGCCAGTGCGCGCCCGAAACTCCCGTACTGCCGGACTCTCATAGACCGCACGCCACCAGTCGAGGTGCCGGTCACCATCGTGGTGCCGATCAAACAGAAGACTGCCAGCAACCACACGAGTTGAGGGACTGAGCTGTTGTACCGTTTCGTAGACATCTACAGCGAGTCGCCCATAGACGTCCGGACGAACTGCATGCTCTCGCTGGTTCGTTTCCTCCCAGAGGAGTTCATTGGCATTCGGCTCGTTCAGGAGTTCAACTGCACCCAGCGCTCCTCCGTAGCGTCCAACAATCTCTTTCGTGCGCTCCACGAACGCACGGGTGTATCGATTACGGCCGTCACGGTCAGGCGACTCGTTGATTGTCCGAAAGCGATACGATTCGTCAACGTCGGCCAAGATACCCGAACCAAGCACTGCCAGCACCTTCATCCCGTAGCGGGGTGCAAGATCAAACAGGTACCAGTCATGCTTGTCATAATCGACCCAGCCAGGGCCAGGAGCAGTATCATACTCGGCATGGAACTCGATCCGTACCCAACGGGCGCCGAGCGCTGCCATCTCCGCCATCATCGTCTCAAGAAAGATGCGATTGACAGCAAGTGGGGCGCGTTCTGGATCCGTATTGAACTCGTACCAAGGATCACGACCGACAATTCCGAAGAATTCCGCACGGGTCGCAGGGTCTCGCTGCGCTGAGACGGTTGCGGCTGGTCGACCGACAAGACTTATGGCGAGGAGCGCGAGCGCCAGCACCGCACGCAATCCTCGTCCGATGGCCATCCGCACCCCCTTCCCTTCCCGCATCGCCCACAGACGGCACGCGTGTTAGGCCACACGCAGCGCCCGTCGCCAAGGTTCGAGGACAAATCGCTCCAACGCCTCCGCAACTCCGTCCTCGTCATGCCCCCGCACAACTGCCCCAGCTTGGGCGCGCACGTGCTCGGGGGCATTCCCCATCGCGACTCCAAGTCCGGCCCGACGCAAAAGCGGGAGATCGTTTTCGCCGTCCCCCACAGCGAGAACGTCCTCCAGCGTCAGCCCGCGCCGCCGCGCCAGGAGTTCCACCCCGCTCGCTTTGCTCACCCCCGGCGCATGCACGTTAGCAACCCAACGCGGGAGCTGTGGGATCCACTCGAACGGGCCATGGTGATAGATCGGGAGCCCAGCCCGCGCCAAACGAGCGGTCGCACGGCGGAGCGCCCTCTCCGGGCCAAAGAGATCGACTGTGAGCACATCCTCAAGTTCGAGCACATCCGCAGCCGGGAGCCGATCGACCTCACCGGTACGTGGCAAAAGCTCCGCCTCGAACTCCGGCAAGGGTGGAAGCGGGTCGGTGACCAGCACTAGCCGCTCACCACTGCGCGGGGCACGCAAGGCGAGCGCCCCCAGTCCTTCTCGCCTGGCTTCAGCAAGTGCACGCGCCAATCCAGCACGGTCAAGCGGACGCTCAGCCAGTGCCCTCCCGGTGTCTGTCTCCCAAACCAGCGCACCGTTGTAGAGCACGAGAGGGAGCAAGATCCCGAGTTGCTCGAGCACCGGAAGTGTCGTGCATAAGCGCCGTCCGGTCGCAAGTGCTACCTCGATCCCCAGCGCCCGACAAGCCATAATTGCGTCATGGACCACCGGCCGCACCACGTCTGAGGGATCCAAGAGTGTTCCATCGATGTCGAGCACAACAAGCCGGAATAGTCGCCCCTTGACTATTTGGTTGTCTTGGCGGTCCCCCATTACACCCTCGCTCGCGCCTTGCCATCATTGGTATAGCATAGGACCCTTGGGATTTTTGATCTTTTGTCGAAGACTCTTTCTCCTACCAATTACGGGGAAGTGTGAAGGCCGTGTGGAGAGACGGGGTATCTGCCGAGCTGTGTGTATGGGGTCCTGTGGCCAAGGCTGGACTATCGCTGCGACGCGCCACACAGGAACACGCGAGAAGCCGACAGCCATCGGTGATCGCAACGCGGGTATCTTGACGGAGGACTATATGCAGCGAGGCAGGTACACCCCTCGCCGCAACCGGAAGAGATACCGTATCGGCCCGGCAAGCCCCAAGGCTTGTTCGAAGGTGGGCAGCTCATCAAGGAGCGTCGCCAGCTTCGCGGATTGCTCCAGCACACGGTCAATTGCCGCGAGTTTGGCGCGGAGCGGGGATGGAAGAGCTTCGACGTCGAGCTGTGCCCGGAGTTGCTGTGCTCGGTCCACGTGATCTCGCACTTCCTCGATCAGCTGCTTGGACTGATGGAGCACATCAAGCTAGGTGGAAGAGTGCAACGTTGGCGGAGACGTTATCCCGGTCGTCTCGAGCGCGGTGACCATTACTTGTCCGACATGGACAAGCATCAGGCCACCTGCAGAGGGTTCCCGGCCGAGAGAGAAAATCACGCGTAGCCGCGGAGCGAAGTCAGCTAACGTCCACTTCCGCACCCCATCGCGCCTTTTCAGCTGCTCCCCTGAACCCAGACCATCTCTCGTCGCAAGGTCTCGGCCAGGCGCAGGCTCCGCTTGTCTCGTTGCTCCCGCTCCGCGCGCGTATAGACGAGCGCCTCTGCCGGTACTGGCAGCCCCTCAAGCGGCAAAAGCCCCATCCTCCGCTCAAACGGGAGCTCCGACATTTCCAGGATCACCACGATGTCCGGCTCACTTCCTACCCCGGCATCGCCGGGAGCGTAGAAGCCAAAGACGCCCACCGCCACCAGTCCCGGTAGCGACAGGCGCTGGGCCCAAGCCGTGACCGTCTCAAGAACCTCAGCGCGGCTCGGCCATCTGAGCACGGACGAATGCAACGGTCTGACTGGCATAGGCGATTGCCTCCTGGCTCTGCAAGGGCCCGTAGTGCTCAGCCGGCGCTCCCGCCGGGAAGGCGTCTGGATAGCGCGTCGGCACAGACAGAGCATCCAACGAGCGGGCCTTCTCCACCAGTAGAGGGGAACCGCGATGGGCAGCTCGGTCAGGAGACGGACCACCAGCTGCCTCCAGGCCTCCTGGCCCAGGTGGAGGTGCAGAGCCTTCACCGCCTTCTCAGCGGCCTACTGGGTCGCAAAGGATGCCCACTCGTGTCGCCCCGCCTGCGCGGCAATCTTCGCCATCTCCAGGTCAGACTCAGCCTGCTGAAGCCAATCAGGCACGCGATTCATCTGCTGCACCTGATGAACTCTGTTCCTTCCGCTTACTAGCGGCAGCGGGAGCACTGAGGTTGCACAGGGCAGTTCTCGGTGGGTACTCGCAGTGCTCAGCCGTGGACTACATGTTCACCGTGTTCGTCGCTGTCACCCAGCGATGATCATTGCAGCAGTGATATCGAATAACTGCTCACAGTGGTGACGGCGCGTGCAGGTGAATCCGGGGACGCCAACCGCGCGGACCTGGCGGATCGGCCGCCGCATGGTGGCATCGTCGTAGCTGTTCGAGAGCTCGGGTGGTAAGTCAGCGGTGCGCTTCCAGTTGCGTGGTTCCGCGTACCACCCGCGATACCAGGCGAGAACCGGTCGGACAGGAGTGAAGGCACCTGCCGGTTGCAGCTTAAAGGGAGAGGAGGGCAAAAAGAGGCCAGGATATGAGAAGTACCCGCCAGGACACACTGCTTCGCCGAACGCGTCTCGGTGCGCTGCAAGCAGCCCACGCCATCAGATCGCCTCCTCCCTGCCGTGCTCTTGCCTGTCACTGCTCCCCTTTCTTCAACGGCGCAGCCTGTTTGTACCCTCAGGAAGAGAGAGCTTCTGCAGAGCCTCCTCGCTCCGAACCAGCTGTTGCACAGTAGACATTCGGCACCGCTCGCTGCCGCTGAAATTGCACAGCGGCACCCAGTGTCAACAGGAAGTTCATGATGGAGCCAGGGCTTGTCAGAGCCAAGGACAAAGACAGCGATTGACAGGTGCATCGCTTAGCGAACCCCCTGTCTGACTTGCCAGGTTCCTCGGTTGGGCAGGTCGAAGATCCGCGCTTTCCTTGCGGAGGGTTGAGAACCTCGTGCAATGGCAGGCAACCGTCTCTTGTTTGCGCCCGTTCACTCTGTGCGTCATCGAGCCTCATTCGACCGAGAACGGTTGCCCTTCACGCTGTGCTCAATGCTTCTTAACCACAGCCCATGGGCTACAGACAGATGGATTTGCTACCCAACTCTTTGCAGGACACGCTTTTTAGTTCGTGCCATTTTGTTGATTTCTGTCACGTGGAGGAATAGAGTCGACGATCTGCTGATGACGCTTGACAATGGGGTGGAGAACGGAGGGAGTGAGACGATGTACTTGACACGGCACCTGACGCGCGAGGGAGTTCGCTGGGCCTGCGATGGGCAGTGGTTGCCAGCCGGCTTCCGTCTCAGCTGGCTTTTGGAACTTCCGGCTGCCACGGCACGAGGCTTATTAGCAATGCTTCCGCGCGGTGAACGAGCCAGCGGCCCTCTGCTTGCCCCAATCGACCCAGAGCAGGAAGTCTGGGCCGCTGGGGTCACCTACCTGCGCAGTCGTGATGCCCGGATGGCCGAAGCACAGGTGAAAGATATCTACTGGCGCGTCTACGAGGCAGAACGGCCGGAACTTTTCTTGAAAGGCCAAGGATGGCGAATGGTCGGACCAGGGGAACCGGTGCGCGTGCGCCGCGACAGCCGTTGGAATGTCCCCGAGCCGGAACTCGCCGTTGTGTTCACCCAGTCGCTGGAACCCTTCGGCTACACGGTGGGGAACGATGTCTCCTCACGCGATATCGAAGGGGAGAACCCACTCTACCTTCCGCAAGCCAAGGTGTACGACGGTGCCGGCGCACTGGGACCAGGAATCGTGGTCATCGAATGTGCGGACGAACTACACGATGTCCCAGTCGCGATGGAGCTTTACCGCGGGGATACGCTTGTCTACCGAGGCGAGACGACGACGGCCCGCATGAAGCGGCCCCCGGAGGAACTCTTGGCCTGGCTGGGTAGGGAACTCCGCTTCCCCTGGGGTGGTGTGCTGATGACCGGAACTGGTATCGTCCCGCCGGACGACTTCTCGCTCGCGCCGGGAGATCGGGTAGTCATTCGTGTCGGCGAGCTGGTACTGGACAACCCGGTCGGGTGACGAACCACACTACCACGTCCAACCGATTCCTAATAGCACCACCGTCCACCGTGTTCGCGGTGCCTACTGAACGTCCAGGCCATCGCCCGGTGGAGTATCTTCACCACGCGGTACAGATGAACGGGCTGGTGAGCCGAAGCATCTCCTTCCTGTCTAACGAGAGAGACGGGTCTCGCGTAAGCCGATCGCCTTGATGTTGGCTCTGCGTGAGCGTGGCACCTGGCAGGATCGGTGACTCGTGTCACGTCTTCGCTGAGCAGACGCAACCTGCTGAGTCCTCTCGTCCCAAGCTCCCCTCGGAGAACTCGCAGGAGAACGGTTGTCCCTCCATCGGCGATTAGTACACCCAGTGAGATATCTCCTGCCAATCGAGCTGGTTGCCAGTTATCCCTCTGGGCAACCCCGGTGGCAGATCGTGGCACTCCGGGTCTCTGTACTTGCGCATCATCATCGTCTGGTCCGCTCGGGGCGCGCAGCCGGCAGATCCGGGACATGCCCGACGATACATGAAAGGCCGAGGATCGCTGCTCGAGCGAACTTCGGCTCTGAGGGAGACTTCCGCGCCGTCTGCCCAACCCCTGCGGCACCCTATCGAGCATCAGCGCATCGGCAGCCTATTGCGTCATCTCTACCGATGCGCGAGCTCCAAAGGCAGACCCAAAGACAGGCGAACGAGGTAGGAGTGCTCCTACCCCGCTCGCCTGAAGATATCCAGCCAATGTCATCAGTCGCAATGCCCCGGCCCAATATACCCATTGTTAAACTGATCGAGAGTAGAAGCCCAGGCAATGAGGTCACTGTGCTGGTACCCAGACGGATATGGGGTCGTCGGTGAGGCCGCTGCAAAGTACGCCGCGGCGTTGGCGAGGGCGGTCTGCACTTCGGCTGGAGCCGTTGCCCCGTTGGCCACATTCAGCGTCGCTGCAATGAACTGATGTGCGAGGATGTAGTAGGCGTTTCCACCAGCCGGAGGCATCTGGAGAACGTCGAGCCAGGTCTGACCACTGTTGTAGAAAGTATCCTCCGGCGAGTAGCCTGCTGGCCAACGGTCTGTCCAGCGTTGCCAATAACCTTGCGTCAAGGTACAGCCCTCCATGCCGCCGCCCGGTGTCGTCGGGCAATCTGCGTAGAGCGTGACTGCGGCGCTCGCTGAATGCGTCATGTGCGTATCGCTCTCGGTCAGCGTCGCACTGTTTGTCAACGTTCCAACACGGGTCTCCTCAGCGTCACAGGCAGAGACATTCGTGACCGTAATCATGAGGGACGTGACCGAGCTCCCAGTGAGCGTCGTCGTCCACGGCCCGCTCGGCGTACAGGTGAAGCCGGCTGGACAAGCGAGTTCATCGTCGAGCGTCGCGGTCTCGTCGATCTCGGTCGGCATCGATGGGAGCCAGAAGCTCGCCTTCGGCTCCGGACCGCACGGCTCCCCCGGCTTACAGTTGTTCGCATTGTCGTTGATTGACCCGGAGTGATTCGTGATCTTTACTTTGGCAACGTTGCGGTACTGGGCACCTTCGACTGGGATGAACTGTACGTCATACGGGTAGCAGAAGGTCTCACCTGGACCGAGGACCGGCTTCGTGCTTGTATCGACCGGTTGAGAGACAAGCGTCTGAAACTTTCCGGATCCGACTTTGTACTCCACCACGTCGGTGATGGTCAAGTTCTCGGTGGGTTTGCTACCACCGTTTGTGACACAGATTTGGCCGCGTACGCCGTAGACGTCGATCGGTTCACTGCGCGTCGCGGTGATCGTGAACGTCACCGTTCCGCTCACGTTTGGCGCGAGCGTGAGCCCGTCAACGTCAGCCGTCTTATCCAGCGTCCAATCGTAGCGCCGCTCCCAATACCCCTCAGCCGTCTTGACAGCGCTCAACGTCGTGCCAGGCACCCCACCGCGGTCACGTTGAGTCGAGACTTTCATCGTCTTCACCGGTGGAGACTTGCTGATCTGTCGCGCACTCACGAGTGCCGGGCCGGCCAGCGAGAGGACCATGAGCACGAGAGTCAAAGCCACGACGAGCCGTTTCATTCGCATCAGACCTACCCTCCCAACCCACCTTCGGTGAGATCCACTCAGGGGTCACCGCGCTTCAACGCTCGTTGGGAACCTGTGCCTCACCCCCTTCTGTCCCATCGCGCTGACGGGGCGGTGACGTAGGACTATAGTCTTACCGTACTACCCCTGAAGCCCTATACTGGAACAGTACCCATTACCCATCTTCTTGTCAAGTCTCTGCTCAATAAGCGCCAGATCGTATCCTGTCCGACTGCGTCCAGCGGTCACAAGTCTCCAGGCTCCGGCTCTTGGGTGCTCACGGGCAAAGCGCTGCTCGCCCACCACTTCCCGTAACCCGGACAAACACGCCCGAGACTTGTGCATTCCCTCGCGCTATCCTTCAGACTCCTTCTGCCCAGTGACCACGTTGTTAGCAGGGGCCCGCGTGAGCAGGCACTCTTCAAATCCCGTGCTCTGAAAGTGGGTACGGGGGGAAGCGAGTGCGCAGAAAGGTTTCACTTGTCATCCTCGAAACGGTCAGCGACTGTCATACCAGCGTCGACCGCCCGAGAGCAGCAAAGGCACTGGCTC
>DAOTWO010000474.1:0-8838 GCA_034435855.1 Thermomicrobium sp.
CGCCCTCGCGACAGGAAGCCTCCATTCTGTACCCAAGACCACCTTGTCACGGTCGCCGAGTGACACCGCGCCCTCACGATCCCCAGCAGCGAACCGGTCGGGTGTACAACAGGAATGTACCCCGATCAGCCTCATCTTCCTCTCGAGAAGTGTCACTCGCGCCGCATACCGACTCCGAGAAGGACCGTATACCCCAGGCAGCACCTGGAATAATGGCTCGCGCCCCTCTCTCTGACCTTCTGAGCCGAACCCAACACCTCACCAGTGTGCCGAAACACCGCCTTCCTCTCGCCTTCGGTCAGCCAACAACTCTGCCCTGTGCTATACTTTCTAGTTGGCCGTATACTCGGCCACCTGGGAGGATCGACGCGTGCCTATCGTTCTCAAGCGGCCGGAACAGATCCGTCTGATGCGCGAAGCCGGCAAAATCGTAGCCGAGACTCTTGCCGTTCTAGCTGACGCTGTTCGCCCTGGCATCACCACTGCCGAGCTCGACCGTCTAGCGGAGCGGATCATCCGGAAGCACGGGGCTGTGCCTTCTTTCAAGGGTTACCGTGGTTTCCCGGCCTCCATCTGTGTCTCGGTCAATGAAGAGGTCGTCCACGGCATCCCCGGTCCGCGTATCCTCCAGGAAGGCGATATTGTCGGTATCGACGTTGGAGCTCGCTACCGCGGTTACCACGGTGATGCCACCATCACTGTCCCCGTTGGACGGATTTCCCCAGAGGCGGAGAAGCTGCTCCGCGTCTGCCGCGAAGCACTTGAGATCGGTATTGCCTATGCCCGCGCCGGCAATCGTCTCACCGATATTTCCCACGCTATCCAGCAGCACGTCGAGGCTCACGGCTTCTCAGTCGTACGCAACCTTTATGGCCACGGCATCGGTCGTGCACTTCACGAGGAACCGATGCTGCCGCACTACGGCCCACCCGGCCAGGGACCGGTGCTCCAACCTGGCATGGTCCTGACCATCGAGCCAATGATCGCCGCTGGCCGTCCCGAGACGCGCCTTCTCGCCGACCGCTGGACAGTCGTCACCGCGGATGGAAGCCTCTCCGCACAGTTTGAACACACGGTCGCCATTACCGAGAACGGTCCCGAAATTCTGACCCTTCCGTAACCCTCAGTCCTCCGCCGGCACCTGCAGTCGACCAGCCCGTCGCAGTGCCAACCAGCTGCTCCGGCCCTGTACCACCGCCATCCCAGCAAGGATCAGCACTACTCCCACAAGGAGTCGCCAACCGATCGGTTCCCCTAAGACTGCCCAACCGAGTGTGACACCGACCGGCGGCATGAGATACGTTGCCAACGACGCCACCACGGCTCCGGCAGAGGCAATCAACCGGTAATACAGCACGTAGGCGATCCCGCTGCTTACCACCCCCAGTGCGCTGAGCGCGAGAAAAGCAGGAAGTGTCGGGCGCAAGTCCCCTGGTATCCCACTTGCGAGTACCAGCGGCACGAGGAGCAGCGCTGCAAGCCCAATTTGCGCAGCCGCCAAAGCCAGCGGAGCCCCACGTAGGAACCGTCGCGCGTAGGCGAACCCCAACCCATAACACGCGCTCGATACCAGCACCGCCAGCTGCCCCTGCGTCGACGCTGAGCGGAACGCCGTCAGGTCTGCACCACTCAGCACGGCCACTCCCACAAACCCGAGCCCTACCCCCATAGCTTTGCCCCACGTGATCTGCTCCGCGCGGAAGGCCAACACGGCAAACAGCACGGTGAAGAATGGCGTCGTCGCGTTGAGGACTGACGCGAGCCCCGAATCGATATGCTGCTCGCTCCACGCAATGAGCAGGAAAGGAACGACATTACCAACCAGCGCCATGAAGACAAGGTGCGGCCAGACTGCGCACGCCGGCCACTGTTGCCGCGTCCACCAGCGGATCGCAAGCAGCACAGCAGCTCCAAGCAGCAATCGCCCCTCCACAAGGAGAACTGGTGGGAATCCCTCTACTGCGACCTTAATGAACAAATAGGAGCTCCCCCAGATCGTCCCTAAGAGCACGAGTTGTACGAGTTGGCCAACCCTCATCCCACGCTCCTCAATGTGCCCACCCTGTCCACACCCTTTGCCGCAAGAGCATCGGCGTGACCGCTACGGCGATACCTCGTCAGCTTCCAACGACCTTCAAGAGGCGCGCCGGCTTGCGCACCCTTGACCGCACCTTACCGCCTGTCCACGTCCACGCAAGGTGCCGAGCATGTCCAGGCAAAGGACGATCACCAGGATCCTGACCGGCTGCACTGACACGGTCGCCGCCTCACGTGCATCACACGTCTGCGTGCAGCAGTCCGTACCGGCCTGCTGTACTCCGACGCCAGCCGATGACCGAGGCGCCTCCCAGGTGTTCCGACGGCACGCTCTCCACGGGCCACCATGGTATGTCGCGACCGCCAAGCTACCATCAGGCAAGACACGAATGCATTCATTGGCCGCGTTGTTCGCCGCGTGTAGACGCTCGCGCCTTACCTCCTCGTCAGCCCACAACACCTCCGGCACCGACGTGCCCGCTCTCCGTCGTGTCCCACCCCGCCGCCCCCCACGCGATTTGTCCATTGAAAGGTGCCGCCGTCTGCGCGCTGTCCATGCTCATCGAGTGCAACTTCTCATCCCACACTTGCGTTCTTCCGAGCTGACAGTTTGGCTCCCACATGAGGAATCGCGTGCACAACACGGCACGTGCAACTCGCAACACCCGAACTCTCTGAAGCGCGATGCTTCAGTGCCCTCACAACCTGTCCAGCAATCAAGCCCCCGTCTAACGTCACGGCAGCGCATCCTCAACGAGGAAGGGGATAGCGCTCTAGGTCACCAGTTCCGTCAGACCCCCAAGCCTGATTCAGGCTGCAGCCACGCTGCTCGGGCAGATGCAAGTGCGTACGCCCAGTCACCGAATGCGTCGCCCATCCCCAAATCGCGACCAAATGCCCCCCTCAAGGCGCGGCCACACACAACCTCCCGTTGACGAGTCCAGCTGCGTCCACTGGAAGCGCTACGGGTTCTTTTGTTCCCGGTAGGTCTCAGGACAACAGATCCCCTCTGACGCGCCTGTCATTCGCCAGCAAAGGGGTCAGATACCCACGTGAGGCGCAGCGAATCAGACAACACAAAGAGGGCGACGGGAGGGACACCACGGATCGCGCCTACACCCGACCGTCTTCAAAGCAGAGTACGGCCCACCTCACACCGCACGGTACGAGTCTCGATGCCAAAGATGAAGACCACAACTACCATTGAGCCGGGAAACATGATTGAGGGGTGGCTGGCACCACCCCTCAATCATTTTCTGTATTGAGTGCGACGACTCAGCGTGCTGCCGCACGTCGGCGCAGCTCGAGCGCCACGCCCATTGCTGCCAGCAGCGTGCCAAGTGCCGTCAGGAGACCAATCAACAGCCCGCCACCGGTCCCACCGGTCTTGGGCAGCACTTGCGGGGCGGCAGCCGGAGTCGTTGGCGGCGTAGCCGTCGCCGGCAACGCCTCACTCACCGGGGTTGGCGTCGCCGTCGCACCTGCTGCCTCGCTCACCGGCGTGGAGGCCGGCGTGCTCGGCGGAGTTCCCGGCGGCGTCGCGGGTGGCGTGCTCGGTGGGGTTCCCGGCGGCGTCGGCGGTGGCGTGCCCTCCGGCGTGCCAACCGGGGTGGTCGGTGGCGTCGCCGGCGGAGTGCCCGTCGGCGTTGTCGGCGTCCCCTGCCACTGATTCACGACCGTGTGCGTGCAGATGTAAACGCGTGTGTTGTTCTCTTCTTGAAGTTCACATGTATCAAGGCGAGCTGGATCGAAACCCTCTCCCACTCCGGACACCGCGGTCCAGCCTTGGGGCATTCCCGACTCGCTTACGCCATACGTTTCGCCTGGGAAGAGAGTCAACGTCTCGTGATCGCATCCCAGCGCGCTTCCGTCCCACGTGCAGGTCAGTGTCTCCTCTTCAGACGTCACCGTGATCACAAAGCTACCGGCTGCATCGGCATTCGGCGGAGTGCCACCGACCCAGCGCTTCTCGAACCGGATCTCGTACTGAACCTGTGGCACGAGCCTATTCACCACAACATGGGTGCAGGTGTCATCTTGGCATTGCGCAAGTGTCTGCTCATCGGCCGTCCAACTGAGGGTGTTAGCGTCTGGCTCCCACTCCCCCTGGAGATCTTCGGAGAGTGACTCCTCAATGGTCACCACATCACCTAACTGCACACTGACGGATCCTAAGCAGTACCACTCGCCATAGTCTGCGTAGCAGTTGACCGTCGTGGACTCACCGTTGACCGTGACCGTCAGCGTGACACTGCCGGTGTCTGGGGTCTCAATACTGTCCTCCCACTGTTTGTGGAACTGAACCAGGTATGTGCGCAGCTGATTGGTCACGGTAATCGATGTCGTGTTCTGCGAGACCGTCACCGTCTTCGGCCCAACGAACTCCCAGCCCGTCGGTGGATTCGGTTCCTTGATGGTCAGGTCCGTCCCGATCAGTACATTCTCGAGCGTGCCACAGTCCCAGGCGGTGCCCGACGAGGGTGGCGTGCAAGTTAAAGTCAGTGTGACGGGACCATCCTCCTGGTCCTGCCAGGACGCCTCCAGCGTCACGGAGCCGCCGGGCGGAGTTTCCCCAATCCAAGTCTTTTCCACACGGATATTCACCGTCTGCGGCTCTGTCTCGCAATCCGGCGCGGTGATCGTCGCAGTCGCTGAGTCCGAGGACTGTCTCCCAGAGTCAGAATCGGTCAACGTCGCGGTATTGGTCAGCTGTACTCGCTCAGAGCAGACCGTGTTGTTGGTCACGCTGATGGTGACGTCTTGACTCCAAGAGGACTGTGTCACAGTCCACGGCCCGACGCTCTCCGGGTCACAGCTGAAGCCAGCCGGACACTCCAACGAGTCCGTCACCGTCGCGCTCTCATCGATGGTGCCACTCGAAGTCAGACTGAAGCTCTCCTTCGGGTTCGGCCCGAATGGGTCACCCAGATGTCCCGAATGGTTGGTAATCGTCACCTTGGCACCGACACGGTAGGAGAGGTCACCGCTTACCGGCGTGAAAGTGAGCGAGAATGGATAGCAGCGTGTCTGGCCGGCCGGGATCTGCTCGCTCGGGGTGTCGGTCGTGTTCGCGAGCCACGTCGTGTCAGGCGGATTATCCACGTAGAACACGATTTGCAACCCTTGCGTGTCCCGCTCGCCACCATTGGTCACGCAAAGTTCACCAGTGACCTGTGCCGTACTCGCGCCTTCGCTCCGCGTGACGGTGATCGTGAAGGTCACGTCTTCAGACGCACCCTTCGGGATCGTGAGGCTTTCCGGAGGCACCGTCTTCTCGATCGTCCAATCATACGAGGACCCATATGTGCCGACGACGTTCCGGAATTGCGCCGAAAGCGTTGTTCCGGCCTGGCCACCACCGCCACCTGGCTCACCTCCTCCGCCGGTCTGCCGAGCCCGGTTCTGGATCGTGTGGGTATACGTTCCGGAGCCAGCCGGCATCGTCAGCGAGAGCGTCCCGCTGACCGGATCCCAGTCACTCGGCAAGTTCTGCTCGACGATCGTCACCGAGCTCCCGACCTGCACCTTGCTGATATCGTTGCAGTTCCACGTCGCACTGCTGCTCTTGGAGCAGGTAATGTTGTAGCTCTTTAGGCTTCCCGACCCAGGGTCGTCGACGGTCACCTGGAGTTGGAGATTCTGGTTCGGTGGCGAACCGTCTAGCCACTGCTTCTGGAAGTCCAGCTTCCGCGTCACTGGCTTGTTCTTCACTGTGTGGATGATCGTCCCACTACCGCTCGTCGGTACTTTGAATGAGAGATCACGGGAATCAGGTTCCCATCCAACCGGCGGCGAGGGCTCGCTGATTGTCACCGTCGTCCCCACCGCTGCCTGCACAGTGGGAGAGCAATTCCACGTCGTGCCCGTCCCGCTGCACGTCACCGAGGTCGTTCCCTGACTCGTCGTCACTTGGAGGGTCACCGGCCCCGTCGGTACGCCAATCCCGTCTGAAGAGTCAATGTTCCATTCCTTCTTGAACTGGATTGTTCTGAGCTGCTGGCTTCCCCCGCTCGTGGCACCGATCGGCTGAACGGCTGCTATGAGGCTGCCAATCATGAGGCCAACACTCACCAATGTCCCCAGCCACGCCACCCAACTCCGACGCTTCGTGCGGCCTGCTCTGCTACTCATCTCTGCCCCCTCTCCACGTTCGTGTTTTCTCTTGCCCGCCTTGAGCGACGGCTATCACCATGGATCCACTCCTCTCCCAAAACGCACGCACCCGGCCGATCAACTCCCGGCCGGGTGCGCCACTAGCTCCACACTGCCCTCAAGCGCCCATTCATTAGGCAGCGCTTCGTCGCTTCCGGGCTTTTCGGTTTCGGTCGGACGAATGGCCTGCCAATGATCGCCATCCATCCTAGGATTAGGGTAGCACTTCAGGGGCAGGAATTCAAGGTACTAAAGTACTGTTTCGCAATGCCAGTACCACGGGATTGCCCCGCCGACCTTCCGCTCGTTAGAATTTTGATGAAAACCCTATCCGGTGCCCAGTTTCTCGGGGCATAAGCTGCTGATCGTTGAGGACGCGAGCTGACAGGTACGAGGCCCGTGTGCGTCTATCTGACTGCACCTCGAGAGATTGCAGAGAGCAGAAGAACTATCCGGTCACATCGTCGCGGCTGCGACTCGGTACCACCCGTGGTGCCCGCTCGCGCAACCGCTGGACAAGCTCCTCTACCCGATCCCGTTGGAAGCTTCCTACAAACTCCCGGTCCCGGATGTAGAAGCGTACGTCAAAGGCGATACCGTCACGCTTTTGCGCCTGCTGCCACCAGCCATGCAGCGCTTCAAGCCAGCCAAAACCGGTCGCCTCAATGCGCAACAGCGCTACCGCTTCACCCTTGAGGTACGCCAGCGCCTCTCCAAAGTAGACCCGCGCCTCACCAGTCGACTCCACGACCCGCCGCAGTTCGTCATACCGTAACGGCGCTGAACGTATGGTCACGATCCACGCACCAGGCGTCCGCGCCTCAGTGACTTTCTCTTTCGGTTGGAACGGCTTTCCACGCCACCACTGCACCATCGCCCACCGTCCCTGTCCTCTCCCGCGATTCTAGCTGGTTCACGATACAGCGTGTACGTCGGACGCACCGCAACTGCTCGCCAAACGCACCCACCGTCCAGCTGAGGCATGATCTCCATGCCTGTCTCCGGTCCCGTCTCGTTCCAGCACGTTGCATGTCCGCACTGCTCTTCGCCGACCGAAAACCGGCGCCCGTGACGGAGAGTTCGGGCCAACCGCCTGACCAGTCCCCACACCCGACTTCCGTTGCCCTAGACCATGCCCCACCCACCTACCGCCACTCAACATCGGCACGAGGACGACTCGGCCACATGCTGTTCCCATGAAGTCCCTGCTGGTACATTCCCATCGAAGTGGCAACAGTCAGCCTCCCGACCCCAAAGCGCTCGCAAGTCTCCGTCCGCGGCAGACTTACTGCCACCTGACTCGGTTACGTCACTCCTGCCGCGACGTAGCAGTAGCCGCTCGCACCCCTGCGCCCCCTCCGGCCCCCCGGTCCTGCCGCATCCAAGCCATGACCGCCATCAATCCAGCGAGAACGAGGCATAGTGCTGCACTCGCCCACAGCCGTGTCACCACCGGAGCCGCTGCGAACGGCTGAAATGGCACTAAAAACTCTGCGACTCGAATGCCAAGCCACCTGTCCAGCGTCGCATACAGTTTGTTCATCCCGTCCGGATGGTGATAGAACCGCTGCGGATCGAGGTAACCGATCACGCTCAGAACCGCTCCCCAGCCCCACAGGATCCAGGCGAGCAGCCGCTCCCACCAGCGCGCTCCTGTCAGCCAGCTCGCCAGTGGCACAACCGCCAGACCAGCTACCGGCACCAGATACCGCGCCGGTGGTCCCCACTCACCCCACCAGACGCGGTAGGCGGCCACGAGCAAAAGGTAGGGTGTAACGGCAGTCGCAGCAAGGCCGAACAAGCGACGCGCCTGCGTCCACCAAAGCGGTAGGGCCGCGATGGCCGCCAGATACACCGGCGCAGCGATCACCAACCCCCACTGCGCGTCCAGCAGTAATCCTGCGATCCCGTTCACTGTGCCTGCGAGCCCATGAAATCCCGCGTGATCAGCGGTATTTTGGTATGGCTGACCGTAAAGCCAAAGGTTGTATGCAACGATCCCAACTCCCCCGACCAACGCTAGCCCAACCGCTGCCAGTGCCCCCGGCCAGTCCGGTCCCCAGCCGCGTCTCCAGCGCGCTGCCCAAAGACGCCCAAGCGCGACCGCCCCCAGCACTGCCGCGCTGAAAACGAACCGCTGATGGAGCCAGGGAAGGAAACCGATCGCTGCTCCAGTCAAGAGCCACTGCCACCAGCGGTTCTCCCGCTCAGCAAGTCGTCGCACCGCATACACCAAGCAGAGCGCCGCCGGCACTTCCGGAAAGAGCAGGAGCGCATAGGGACCGATCGGCATCGTCAGACCAAGGCCCAGTGCCAGCGCTGCCGCCAGCCGTGGCGCGGCACCGACGTCCCGCGCCAGGCGGAACAACTGCCCGACGAGCAGAACTCCGCACAGCCCGACCACCGCCATTGCTCCCACTCGCCCCGCGATCGCCCAAGGGAGTGCAATGAGCAGCGCAAGGCCGAGCCCATGCTTGCTATACAGGCCTGGTCGCACCGCGTGTGCAGCGTGCGGTGGGAGCTCCCACGGAAAGCTTGGCCAGCCCTGCCAGCCAGCGGGTAACTGTTCCGGCGGGTAGAAGCGCAGCCAGACCCGCTCAGCATACTGATTCGCCTCGTCGAGATCCCGATCCTCAAGCAGGCTGATCG
>DAOTWO010000475.1:0-3125 GCA_034435855.1 Thermomicrobium sp.
TGATACCCCAGGGCCGAGCTTATACCCAATCTGCCGCAGGAAGGTCATCCGCTTCGCGATATCCTCTTCCCCTTCGATCCCCAACGGCTTCAAGCCGTCCGCCACCCCGAGCACGGCGCGTTGCTCGCCGAGATCGGCCAGGACGACTTCGACTGGGTTGGCGGTAGCGCAGAAGATCGTGCAGACCTCGACGACGTTACGAACAGCTGGGAGCACATTGATTGGATAGACATTGCCAAGCATGATCAGAAAGCAGTGCCCAGCAGCAATGTTCATGACGTTGCGTCGCGCCAACTCGGTGAGTTCCGGATCGGTTCCGCTCCAACGTACCAGCCGTGGTCCTGAGGCCTCGCTGAAGGCGAGTCCAAACTTGATGCCAGGCACAGCATTCACGAGTGCTTCGTGTAAGTCCTCCACCGTCTTGATGAAGTGGCTGTGCCCGAAGATGATGTTGACGTGATCTGGCTTTTCGATCCGCACTGTGACGAGTTCGATCGGCATGTTCCTCCCCTTTCCTGTCTTACGGCACCACCACTGCACGTCCCTTGACACGTCCGTCGCGCAGATCGCGTACTGCCTGGTTGATCTGCGTGAGCGGGTAATAGGTCACTGCGACCTTGATCCGTCCCTCCCCGACCAACTCCATCAGTTCCGCCAGCTCGGCATACGTGCCGACCAGATTCCCAAGAATTGCCTTCTCCTGGTTGACGAGCTCCAACGTCGGCATTTCGAGCCGTCCGCCATAGCCGATGACGAAGTAGGCTCCACCGCGACGGGTCATGGCGAGTCCTTGGGCAGGAGTCAATCCTTCTCCAACAAAGTCCAGAACCACTGCTGCGCCGCGTCCGCCAGTCAG
Organism: Thermomicrobium sp.; assembly: GCA_034435855.1. Taxonomy (GTDB): domain Bacteria; phylum Chloroflexota; class Chloroflexia; order Thermomicrobiales; family Thermomicrobiaceae; genus Thermomicrobium. The sequence continues at coordinate 857 of DAOTWO010000475.1, forward strand.
CTGCTGCACTTCGCTCACCACATCACTCTCCGTGCCCGCCTGGATCGTCCACGTTGCGCCGAGCTCGCGTGCCAGGTGGAGTGCCAATTCGGAGCGATCGATGACGATCGTGCGTACACCCGCGAGCACCTGCAGGAGTTGGAAGGCGATGTGCCCTAGGCCCCCAAAGCCGATCACTACCACCGTGTCTCCTGGATCGAGCCAGCGCAGCGCCCGCTTCACTGCGTGATAGGCCGTCAGGCCTGCATCGGCGTGGGGGGCAACCGCCCGCGGTGAGACGCCGTCCGGCAGTCGCACAAGATTTCTCTCCTTTGTCAGGAGATATTCGGCAAAGCCACCATCGCGCGTGAGCCCTGGAAATTCCCCGTCCTCGCAGTACATATCTTGGCCACGTCGGCAGGCGAGGCATGTCCCATCGGTTACTTGCGGGTAGACGATTACCGGATCGCCAGGTTTGAAACGCTGGACGCCGGAGCCGACTGCAGCGACAAATCCAGCGTTCTCGTGACCTAAGGTGGAGGGTAGCCTAATGGGGATATGGTCTCGGACTTGTCCCTCGATACTGTGGAGGTCAGTCCGGCAGACGCCAGCGCCGTCGATGCGGACGATTACGTCGTCCGGCTCGACGATGGTTGGATCAGGTATCTCCTCCAGCACCAGGTACTCTGGCCCTTCCAGGCTCGTGTCGTACCGGTGCAAGCGCGCAGCGCGCATCGTCCTTGCCCTTCCCACGAATTCGTGCCGGTACGCCAGTGATCGTAACACGCTTGCGCGACTCGGTCGAACGCTCCGAAAGGAGCGAGCGGTTCCTTCAGTCGAGTTCGTACTGCAAGCGCAGCCATTCCTCCCGTTGGCCTTCCCAGGCCAAGCTCATGTGCTCTCGGACTGCTCGGCCGAGCTTCATAAGGCATGCCCATCACAGTGATGGGAGAAAGTGACGTGACTGCACCCGCCGTCGCGGACGGGCGACGCGTCTTCATGAGGAAGGCTCTTGAGGCTCCGACTGATCCCTCGACCATGGGAAACCGCAGGCTCTGTTCTCCTGGTAGGGGCTCTTCGGTGCGTTCTGCTCTCGCGCAGTCGGCGAGTGCTGTATGGAGAGAGTCCTCCTTGTGACCGGAACGGGCAGCTTCGTGGGGGGGCACGAGGATCCTGATGGGCGAGGGTGAGGCGATCGCCCTCGTGCACGGTCCACGTTGCGTGCCACAGGCGAGGGGACTATGCTGATCTGCTCGTCTGAGCAGCGAAGCACAGGGGGGATGATGGGAGAACGTCGCAAGAGTCAGTGTCAGCGCCGGGCGAAGATCGTGGCCACGATCGGCCCTGCTTCCTGGGACGAGCCGATTCTCCGGGAACTGATCGCCGCGGGCGTTGATGTCTTTCGCGTCAATGCTGCGCACAATGCACCAGAAGAGCGTCGTGCCATCGTCGCACGCCTGCGTGCTGCCGCGGAGGCTGCTGGCCGGCCGATTGCAATCTTGCAGGATCTGGCAAGTTGGAAGCCGCGTACCGGCCCTCTCGGAGGGGAGCCGTTTCGGCTCCTTCGGGAGACGCGCATTCGGCTCGTACCAGGGAACGAACCGATTACGCCGGATCGGATTAGCATCGACGATCCGGAACTTGTGGCGCGCTTGCAGCCTGGCCACCGCGTGTTGATCAGTGACGGCCTGATCGAACTCGTCATCGAGGCGCGTGAAGGAGAAGAACTGATTGCGCGGGTTATGCGTGGTGGACAACTCCGAGGGCGCCAAGGCGTTGCTGTTCCGGGTGTGCTGGGGCGGCCGTTCACGCTGAGCGAGCGTGATCGCGCGGATATCGCTTTCGCGGTCGAGCACGAGCTGGAGTACATCGGCGTGAGCTTTGTGACTGCGCCGGACGACGTTGTGGCAGTACGTCAGGTGGTGCAGGAGCTCGGCGGGCGGGTGCGGCTGGTCGCCAAGATTGAACGACCGGAAGCCTTAACAGCCATCCGGGAGATTGCGCGGGTCAGTGACGCGCTCATGGTGGCACGCGGTGACCTTGGAGTTCAGCTGCCGCCAGAGGAAGTACCAGTCGCACAGAAGCGCATCATCCGCGTGGCCCGCGCGTCCGGCATTCCCTCTATCATCGCGACACAGATGCTGGAATCGATGACGATGCAGCCGATCCCGACGCGCGCCGAAGTGAGTGACGTGGCCAATGCCGTGCTGGAGGGTGCCGATGCGCTCATGCTCAGTGCGGAGACCGCGACCGGACAATATCCGGTCGAGGCGGTCACGATGATGCACCG
>DAOTWO010000476.1:0-2785 GCA_034435855.1 Thermomicrobium sp.
GAGACTTCGCCTTGAATGCGTATATGGTCGAGGTCGAGTTGCAATCGCTGGCTGCGCAGCGACAAAGCCTACAAGGGCGAGCACGGGAAGAGTTTGACATCGCGACACGTGTGTCACGGGATAACCTCGCGCGGATGATGGTCTCCGACCTCCTCATTGTTGCGGGAGTTCAACCGCGCCATCGTCATGAACTCGTGTTCCTTGACCAGGCGGTAGAGCGACGGTATCAGCAGCGGCTATCGACTATCTTGATCACCCCGGCACAACCGCATGAACTGGCTTTGCAAATTGAGCGTGTTGCCCCAGGAGAACGATTTTGGGAGCGGCTGTTCGAGCGAATGTATGAACGTAGTCTGATCGCGCTTTGAGGTTAGATCCGGCGACCGAGTGCATGATCGGCGAGGGCTGCCAACATCGCACGGCCCTCGGTTGGTGGGAGCTCCGCCAGAAGTTCCTTGGCTTCTTCAACATAGCTTTTTGCTACGGCAAGCGCTTCCTCAAGAGCTCCTGACTGGCGGATGAGACGGACGGCCGTTGTGAGGGCTGCATCGTCTGCTGGACCATACCGGATCACTTCCTCGACGAATTCCCGTTCCTCACGGGTGGCTTTGCCGTCAGCGAGGAAGAGCATGGTCGGAAGTGTCACAGTCCCCTGACGCAAATCCTGGCCAGCCGGCTTCCCAAGTTCATCCTCGCTTCCCCGGAAGTCCAAAACGTCGTCAACGATCTGGAAGGCCATTCCCATGGCGCTGCCGAACTGGCGCAGCGCTTCGATTTGATCTTCTGCGGCTTCGGCGAGAATGGCGCCGATTTCTGCAGATCCGGCGAAGAGTGAAGCGGTTTTCCCATAGATCCGTCGTAAATAGTCATCAAGGCTAACATCCGTTCGACGTGAGGCGAAGAGTTCGCGGAGTTGGCCATCACAGATACTGCCAAGGCTGCGCGCGAACACAGCAAGGACACGAGGGTTCATCGTAGAAGCCGCGAGCATGGCTGAACGAGCAAACATGTAGTCACCCACCATGATGACGATGGATGAGTCGAAAAGGGCATTCAGTGTTGGCTGACCACGTCGACGTGATGCGCCATCAATCGAATCATCGTGAATCAGGGATGCGGTGTGCAGGAGCTCAATGCCAGCTGCTGCAGGGACCAGTCGTTCCAAATCGTAGCGGAAAGGTTTCGCAGCGAGGAGAAGAAGGAGAGGGCGCATACGCTTTCCGCCCGAGACAATGAGGGCTCGTAAAATATCGCCAACCAGCGGGAACTCGAGTGCAGTCTCCGCAAGGAGACGGTCCTCGACCCGTTGCAGATCTGGACGCATTCGGCGAAGAACTGTATCGAAGTCCAAGAATCCCCCATACCTGGTTCTCTATCCTGACCGGGCCGCCTGCGCGGCTCTAGCTAGTATGTCTCAGACAAAGTGCTCCCGAAAAGTGGTCGCGGCGATTTTGGAGGTAGTACCCCGGGTGGATGTTCCCGGAGTGATTGTTGGCGGGAGCTACTTGTTGCAAGCGACATGCATCTGGGAGAGGAGAGTGACCCCCGCGCGGCTGGGCAGTTGGGATGAATGAAGCCACATACTATGGCATACTGCGGCGCGACGGAGAAATGAGGAGTTGGGGCTGAGACGGAGCAATCCGCGTGTACCCGAGCAACAGACTGAGTCGGCGCGGTCAGCGGCGGAGATGGTCCTGGAAGATCAGTCTGGCGAGCGTGCTCATTCCCTTGTTGCTCGTTCTCGGAACGGCAGTCTACCAGCTTTGGGTGCATGACGATCGGGTAGAACTCCTCGTGGTCGACCGCGGGACAGAAGAGCCAATTGCGGGTGCGACCGTGGAAACGCCCAATGGCCTGCTGCAGACGGATCGAGAAGGACGGGTGCGTGTTCCAAGGCTGCCTGAAGGATCTTTGCGGATTGTCGCGCCGGATCATGACGCGGTCGTCGTATCGGTGAATCGCGAGACACGTCGTTTGCGGGTCCCCTTGCGCTCCAATGTCGTGCAAGGCTCTGTCGTTCGGAACGGAGATGGGCAGCCTATCTCCGGTGTGACGATCCGCGCGGTCCGAGACGGTGTGACGCTCGCCAGTGCGGTCACGGATGCAACAGGGCATTATGTTCTCAGGGGTGTTCCCGAGGGTGCAGAACTCGTTGCCGAGCACACGGAGTATACGACAGCGCGCGTGACGCTTGGCACTGACCAGACCGTTGCTGATCTCGCCTTACATCCAGACGTGCTTCGCGGCATTGTGCAAGATCCGCAAGGCCGACCGGTGGCGGCAATCGTTGCAACTACTGGTCGTTGGACGCGAGTCGCTGAGGACGGTACGTTCCAGCTCAAGGGGGTTGGTCCGGGCCAGCAGGTTTTCATCAAGGCACCTGGATACCGTGCCACGTCGCTCGTCGTACCGGAGAGTTTCCAGGTCCAAGTGACGTTAGAACCGCTCATCGTGCGCGCGATCTATATTAATGCGCTTGTGGCGTCAAAACCGGAGGCACTGGAAAAACGGCTCCAATTGGTGGATCGGACCGAGTTGAATGCCGTGGTGATCGATCTGAAGGACAGCACTGGGCAGGTGTACTACGATACACAGGTTGCGCTGGCACACGAGATCGGCGCGGTCCGGCCGATCCTCCAACCGCGGGAACTCGTGAGTGGCCTTAAAGCGCGTGGCATTTACACAATTGCCCGAATTGTGGTCTTTGAAGATCCTATCCTGGCAGAGGCGCGGCCAGAATGGGCGATCCGTGACCGTACCACAGGCCAGGCTTGGCGGACCTGGA
>DAOTWO010000477.1:0-3520 GCA_034435855.1 Thermomicrobium sp.
TGCATCGAGACGTCGGCCCGTGTTTCGGCCACGCCAACAGGCCACTCGATGCGGTACACTTGTTGGCCGTGTGCTTGACAACAACTTGGCCGGTCGAGTTCAGCCCAGAGTTCGACAGAGGAGAAGTCAGTCACCAGGCTTTCTCGGCCAATGGGCCGAATGATTTCCTCGGTTGAGCGGCGTATGCCCACTCGACCTCGAAGTGGATCGAAAGAGTGCTCAAAGTGAGGCGGTGATGACCAGGTCACTGCCGTCACGGGAAGAGGTTGCGGCTCGGGAAGTGTCACGCACCGCAAGACAGTGTGATCTCGCAAGAGAGGTAACCGGAGCTCAAGTGCTTTTCCTCCAACGCGCACTTGGGGCCCCTGGCGGTACGGGGCCGGCCACAGCGTGGGAAAGTCGGCTCCGCTGAGTGCCAAGCGGAGGCGATGCCCAGCTGGTATCCGATAGCAGCATGCTTTCAGAGGGACACGTACCCGCGCGAGCTCGCCGGGGCGCAGTGGCTGAACACGCTGGAGACCCTGACGCCTCGTGAGGTTGAGTACACCTCGCGTGATGAGTGTTGCTTGACCATCTTCCCAAAGGTGACTGAGGCGCACGCAGAGGAACGCCACTGGCACTTCAGCGGTAACGACTGCGCAAAGCTCGGGAAAGCCAAGAATTGTCAGTGCTTCCGGTAGGGGATCAGAGTCGAAAGTGACTGCGAAGAGGTCGTCGAGACGCTGGTCAGCCGCAAGGTGGTCTGGTGTTGCCGTTGGGCACCAGCTGGAACCAGAGAGACCGACCCGAACATCGTTGGTGACGGTGAGCCAGGTGTCGCCACTCGCAGGTGACAAGGCGAGCTTGCCCTCTGTTGTTGCAAACCAGCTGGTCATGTGCACACCCGTGGGTGGCCAGTGTTCTACCGCATACCAGCGACCCGGAATGGCAGAGGGATACCGCTGTGGCCGATATGCCTCCTGCAGATAGAAGCGGATCGGTGCAGTATCGTCGGACTGGTTGAGCAGCCAGCGTCGCCACCACGCCAAGAGTTCGCCGAAAAAGTCAATGCGAGGACCAACAGGGCTTGCGTCAGGCCGCTCGTGTGTCCAGGGACCAATCAGACCACGGACTGGAGCAGACAGCCGTTCAAGCAAGCGCAGGGCTGCATCGGTATACCCGTCGTGCCACGCTCCGACCACAAAGACTGGGCAGGTGATCGCCTTATAATCAGTCGCTAACGAGCCCTGTAGCCAATAGTCGTCCTGTCGCTGATGGTGGAGCCAGGTAAAGAGCCATGGCTCGACCTGCTCGACCCTTTGCCGCCATGTTTCAAGCCACCTAGTGTCGTCAGGTTCAGGATCCGGCGGTAAGGCGTTCAGTGCGACCATCCAGAGTGGGTAGCTGAGAAACTCCATCGCCTGCACACATCCGCCCCAGTAGTGCACGTCGGTCGCATAACGATCGTCACTGCCTGCGTGAGCAACGATCGCTGTAAGGTGCGGCGGGCATCGCATGGCAATTTGGAGGGCGTTGAAGGCTCCATAGGAAGTGCCCCAGAGGCCAACTCGTCCACTGCACCACGGTTGGGCGGCCAGCCAGGCGAGTACGTCTTCCCCATCCTGAAGTTCTTCCTCACTGTACTCGTCGCGCGCGATGCCACCCGATGACCCCGTTCCCCGGACATCCACGCGTACCCCCACAATGCCGTGTTGTGCGAGGGCAACAGGCACGTTCCAACGCGGTGCGGTGAGGTCGTCCTTGCGATAGGGTAGGTATTCAACGACAACTGGCCAGGGGCCGGTACCCTCCGCCGGAAGGTAGAGATCCGCGCGCAAGCGTGTCCCATCACGCATTGGGATGGGGACATGTCGAGCAAGACGTACGCGGGACCACGGGGAAGGTGCTGCCAGGTCGAGTTGGCTGATGCCCATCCATCAGACCTCCCGTGCCAGCTTTCGCGCTGCGACAACGACTGGATCCCAGACTGGAGAGAAAGGTGGAGCGTAGGCCAGATCAAGGTAGATAAACTCGTCAAGCGTCAGACCGGCCGTCAGCGCCGTCGCGACCGTATCAATTCGCTTCCCGGCTCCGGATCCACCCACAATTTGGGCTCCGAGTAAGCGGCCTGTCGGCTCCTCAGCGACCATCTTCACGGTCATCCATGTCGCGCCAGGAAAGTAGCCGGAGCGTGTCGTCGAGCGTACCTGTTCGGTGACGACCTGGAATCCTGCTGCTCGAGCCTCACGCTCAGTGAGTCCTGTCCGTGCGATTTCCGTCTCACGGAAGCGGGTGATGGCTGTCCCAACGATGCCAGGAAACCGTGCCTCTCGGCCGGCCAAATCGAGGCCGCAGACACGTCCTTGCTTGTTCGCTGTTGTCCCGAGGGGGAAGTAGATCGACCGGCCCAAGAGCCGATGGTACGCATCGGCACAGTCTCCGGCAGCCCAGACGCCTGGTGCGGACGTCCGGCAACGCTCATCGACATGGATGGCATTCCGATCACCGAGAACAATTCCTGCGTCCCGGGCCAGTTCGCTGTTTGGCTCGACCCCGATGCCAAGGACGACAACCTCCGCTTCAAAGGTGCCCATGGGTGTGATGACACCTGTCACGCGACCCTGGCGTGTTTCAAATCCCTCAACCGGTGCTCCAAGCACAAGGCGCACGCCTCCCTGCTGGAGCTCCCGCTCCACGAGTTCTGCCATGTCACTGTCGAGGAGCGCCATGACATGCGGGGTCGCCTCAAGCAACGTTGTCTGGAGTCCGCGAGTGATAAATGCCTCAGCCATCTCCAGCCCCACATACCCGCCTCCAACAATGACGGCCGAGCGTGGCCGCTGGCTTTCGAGCCAATTGGCAAGAGCCAGTGCTTCGTCGAGTGAGTGGATGGTGAAGATGCCCTCCGCGTCCCGACCAGGTACTGAAAGTGAGCGTGGACGAGCACCGGTCGCGATGACGAGCCGGTCGAACGACTCGCGATACTCGCGTTTCGCCTCGTGGTCGACGATGATAACTTGCTGTTGGGCGAGATCGATCCCAATCACCTCGCTGTGGAGTCGCACGTCGATTCCGTTGCGCCGGTGGGCCTCGGGGGTACGGGCGACGAGCCGGCTCGGCTCTGCGACGAAACCAGCTACGAGATAGGGCAGGCCACAAAGCGCGTATGACGTGTAGGTCCCGCGCTCGAAGGTAATCACCTCAACCTCGGGCCGAAGACGACGGAGCTGCGATGCAGCGCTCATCCCTGCCGCATCGCCCCCAATGATCACCACTCGTTCTCGATGAGTGCTCATCAGCAGAGTTCTCCTTCCGTCTCAACGGAGTGGGCGCTTTGCTGGCAATCCAACACGACGTGGGTACTGTGTTGGGGCCGGCCGCACCGCTCGGACGACGACGATGGTGCCCGTAGCACCGACGAGGTCGGCGAGTGGCATTGGCTCAACAGCCTCGATTTCTCCCCCAAGGATTTCCAGTGCACGTCGACTGTCGCGGAGCTCCAACTCGATTGCTGGGCCCTTAGGGAAGACGGCGAGTCCAT
>DAOTWO010000478.1:0-20908 GCA_034435855.1 Thermomicrobium sp.
CTCTATTGCTGGAATGTACACGCCCGATGAACTTGATGAAGCTGAAGAGGTGTCAGCGCTATCAGATGCTTCTTCAGCAGCATTGGGTGGCCATGTGTCTGCGGAATACCGCGTTGTTCGAGAATCATCCGCACCATCGCAGAGTGAACAGCCACGCTTGACCGCAGAGGTCATTGCTGCGGCAGAGACGCAGCAGCAGCGGCCGGAGAAAAGCGCCGGCGCGAGAGCTCAGCAGCTGATGAACGAGGAATATTATGCGGAGGATGATGAGCCGGAACCCGAGGCGGAGGCGGAGCCAATCTTGGAGCCGCGTGCTCCGGCTCCTGAACCAGGCACGGAGGCGGCAGTATTGGCACGCCTTGAAAAGCGCGCCAAGGCCGTCCAAGGAGCTATGGAGCGCTTGCACAAACAAACAGGAGTTTCCATCGAATGGATGATGCGCTGGCTCAAGGAGCGCTACAATATCTCGCACCTTGGCGAGGTGACGAATGAAATCCTCCTTGAGCTTCGCAAAGAGGCAGAAGAAGCGAAGATGTATAGCGGGATTCTGCGGCAATGAGCAGCGAGCTTGTGCATTATTCCGCTGATATTGAAACAAGCGCAGACCGCGCGTGGAATCTGCATAACCGCGTCTTGCGATGCGTTAGTGCGATGAATGAGATGTTCTTGGAGCTCGGCAGGACGCTGCGCACTATCCACGACGAGCGCTTGTATGTGGCCCTTGGCTATTCGACGTTCGAGGCCTATATTGCATCACCAGAAATTGCACTGTCGCGAACACTCGTCTACCGCCTGCTCCGCACCGTGCGCATTGTTGACGCTGGCATTATTGAGCCAACGACGGCACAGGAAATTGGTGTCTCGAAGCTTGATGCGATTGCGCCATATATCGAGCGAGCTCAAAGTAGGGAGGAGGTGCAGGAACTCGTCAGTGACGCAAAGGCGTTGTCGTTCCGCGACTTGAACGAACGACTGCGCGAACGTTTCGGCGGTGATGATGCCATGGAGGCGCTGAGGAAGGAGGTGGAGCAATGGCTGAGAAATGCCGCGCGCCAGTGTCGCGCAAGCCCTGACCCCGTGGAATTCTTCGATGCACTCATCCAGGAACTGATGAGGTTCCGCGATAGAGCGCTCTGGCTGCAGCGCACAGGCGCAGGCTAACAGGGGAGGTGCAACAGTGAATGCAGCAGGGCACAACGCGGCATTTCCTCCTTATGAGTTCCTGTGCGAGTTGTTTGGCTATCCAGTTCCGACGACCAATGACTGCGGTTATGCAGGGCGCTATGAGCATGAGGACGTGAGCCGGCTGCACGGTTATGGACCGCGGCCAGGGGAGGGTCCGTGTGATTACCCAGGATTCTGCCCGGTCCTGCTAAAGCAAGGGTCGTGCCCATTCTACACGCTCGTCGACTCCAAAATCGCGACACGATGAGATCGGCAGAGTGCAGGAAAGGAGGCTGTACGATGCGTCGTCAAGTGCTCACTGATGGCAGCGGTCGGTGGTTTGATCTCGATGCGGCAACGCGCTACGACGAGGGTACGCTTTGGGATGGCCGCAATCGTCGCTCGCTGGCGACAGGGTCGCAATGGGACCACGAGACACTCTACCGGACCGAGAGCGGACGATGGATTAAGCATTCATGGTCACAATGGCAAGGGACGGTGGATACGTGGGAGGAAATCTCTGAGCAAGAAGCCGTCTCGTGGCTTCTGCGCAACGGCTACGACGTCCCCGAAGAGCTCTCACATTATGCTGCTGCTCTAAAGGTTTGATGAATAATTCTCAAGTGAAGATGCATGCATCGAGGGGGCACCGTCACTGCCCCCTCGATGCTTTTGGCCTCTCTCTAGCAAGGCACCTGGCATGGTGTTAGGATTTTTGTTCTTGGCGAAGAATCTGCTCGCGTTGCCTGATCCATGCCAGAAGTTCTTCGTGGATCTTCCTGAAACGAGGCACAAGTGGTTCTTGGAATGAGATATGGTGTATGCCATTCTGTAAGATCAGCAAATGGAGCCGACGGAAGATATCTTTGAGCGTTTCATCTTTTGGCTCTTCGCGTGACCAGAACCAGAATTCGCGCACAAAAGACTGGAGGTACATGCGCGGGGCGCCGATATTGCAGAGCACCTCGTTTAGCCCATGTGCAACGATCTGCGCAGCGAGATAATCGCTGTCAGCAATCTTTTCCCGCTTCTTGCGCAATTTGTGAAGTGCCATGGCACGCAGTACCCCTTAGATTTCCCTTATCGTCCCATGCTAGGTCTCGATCATCATGTGTTGCCGCTGCTCCACTTGCCAGCGCAAGAACCTCCACCATGCCCATTCTCGCTCGGTGATCTGTGGTACTTCTTGCGGATTCGTGGGTGTTTCAAGTACCGGATGACTTGGTAATACCGTCGCAAGCTCCTCGACAAGCACATCGAGTCGAGTGGCAAGGCGTTCAAGGGCAAACCCTGCCCAGTGGCCGCGCTCCGATAGCAAAACGAGAAAGTGCATCTCGCTCTCGTGCTCCACAATGAGCCAACCACAGATCGGAATACCACGCTTCCAGAGACGCCGTATAAGCTCCCACAGTGCATCAGCGCGAATTGCCATCTGCGCCACCGCCCAGTCGCTCGGCGTTGTTCATCGTAAGGATAACGCAGATGAGCATGGTCAGAAGAACAGAGTGAACGGACTCTCGCGATGCAATGCGTACCAGATACCAGTGATGATTGAGGTGACTGATTTAAGCTGCGTCACCTCGACAGATTCGTTCGCAGATTTCGCGAAGAAGTGCGTGCACGCGGTCAAGCTCGCCCCGCGCTGCTTGCAATTCCTCGGCAAGCGCGAGCCGTTCGGCATTGACACGCCCAAGCACCACATGCCAATCCTCTGGCCTCCCGATGTCGGGACGATGCTCAAAGCGGGCTCGCTCGAAATCTTGAACTACAACCTTCTTACCATCAATCTCCATTTCGTATTCATTCGAAAGCGGGAGCCCAAAGATTTTGAGTACGCCTCGCTGCTTCCAGAATTCTGCGAATCCTCCTCCGATGAAATACGGCCAATTATCAAACGAGATTGTAGTCTGCGTCTGCTGCTGCGGCGTGCCCCGCTGCGCCCTCCGGATAATTTCCTCCACTGGGAGGTCCATCGGACATGTTGTCGAGGCAACATCGCGGTGACGAACGATGCGAGGAGGATTTTTCATCTGCGCGAAAAGCCAGCGATGGAGCGCAGCAGAAGCGTTGAGCTGTTCCTCGGTCCACCCGACGTAACGATCACCAATTTTGTAATGCTCATGCTCAATGCCCACTGAGCGAACGTTGACTTCCCAATTTCCTGCGTGCCAGGCAATATCGGCAAGGCTCACAAACTGCACGATGCGTCCATCACGCCCAACCAGGAAATGCGCGCTCGCCTGGCGCGTTGTCTCTCCGCGCAACGTGCGCACTGCGCCTTCCCAAGCGCCATCGGTGTGGTGCTCGACAATCGTATCCACGGTGTCGGGCCAGACCCGCCCAAAATGCCGTCCAATGTTGTAATAACGCGCGGACATCCGAATTGCATCGGGATACCATTCCATTTGCGGCCACTCCTCTCTCTTTTCCTACGCCGGAATACCTGGGCCAGTATATCCCGCACGCGCTGCAGCCTCGGCGCCAAGGCGTCGCAAAAGCACGTTGTAGTGGTGCGGCACCAGTCCTGGGTGAAGCTCAAACACGGCTCGCTCAAAGTATTGGACTGTGTGTGGTTTCCCATCAAGCACGCACTTGCAACCACGAATGATCTCTTGCACCTCATTCGTGACGGGTAAGCCAAAGATTGCAATCCCGCCATGTGCTTCCCAATACAGGAGGAAATTCCCCTTTACCGTCTTCTGCGTCTCATGGAAATAGCGGGATGGACCGCCCTGGGAGGACGTATTGCCCGATGACGGTTGCTGCTGCTGCTGCTGCACGCTCTCGTTCTTGGTGTTCTCCGTAAGTGCGAGGAAATGCTCTCGCGCAAAGAGACAATACCCATCCCATGCGCCATTCGCCCAACGGCCAGGCACGCACACCGTAAAGACGAAAATTGTGGCAACTTTTGCTGGCGCGCTACGAGCAAAAGCGCGATAGCGTGCGCATTTCTCGAGCACCGGCATGGATTTGTCTTCAATCCCACATTCCGTGATGAGAATCGTCTTGACGCGCTTGTCGCTCAGAAGCCGCTGATAGATAGCCCACCAGTCGCCGCCGGCAGCATCGCCAAGCTCCCGTCCCCCATAGAGATGCGTGGCAATGCCATCGACAAGCTGCGCAAGCTCATCTGTGAGGAACTCATCGTAATACAACAGGCGGGTTGGCATGGACGCAGCCCATCGAAATTCTGGGAATTCTTGCCGCAGCTCGCGGATCACCCGTATCGTGGCGTCTCGTGCTGTGGTGACGGTGACGCCTTCCAGGTCAGGCTCATTCCCCACCTCAACCCAAACTGTCACACCCTTCCGCGCTGCCTCACGCAGAACGTTCGCATAGACCAATCCTGAGCCGGCAATGTCATAGAGCCTGCGGCGGATGTGCTTGGGGTCATAACCGCGTCCATGGTCGGCTGATGTGCAAACGACCACCGTCCGCACACCATCCGCTATTGCTTCGGCAATGTCCTGCGGGTCAGTCGTGCCCCATACCGGCAGCTGGAATTTCATAGCCGGCAGGCGCGCTTCGCGGTACCATTGCCGGATGATCGGCCAGCAGTTGTCTTTCCCGCCACACGTGCCTGTGTCACGCGTGGTGACAAAACAAATACCGATGTCTGCCATGAAAGGTCACCTCCGCTTTACGCCAAATTCGCGTGCGTTGGTCGCTCATGGAACTGCGGTGATCCCCTCTCGCGCAAGTAAGTCGACAAGCCACTTCGGGTAGGGCGTGTTGTGTTCAAACCAGAACGGCGCGACCTCGGTCACAAGTGAGCGTTCGCAGCCTGGACATGGATGAGCCAGGATCCCTCGCTCAACAATCGCATGGATACAATCGGCAAAAGGCAGAAAGACCAACTTCTGACACCAACTACAAGCAACCAGATAACCATAGGATGGGTCGAACGCAGGAAGCTCGAAAATTCCTGGCACACCCCACCCAGGGCGCGGTGCCTGCATCTTCATGCCTATTCCTCCGCCTTTGGGATCATGACAAAAACAATGATTTTGAATGGGCAATCTTCCATTGGACACTTGGCCCTGTAGCGCTTTGGCAATTTGCCCCAGGTCCACACTTCTTGTCGTACGCACGTGCACTGACAGCGCCATGTGCCGTCAGGCATTGGTTCGGCGCGTACACGAATGGGGCGGATCGTGAAATCGGGTTCAAACGTGATGCTCATGGTGGTGCCCCTTTCGATTCTACGAGCTCTAGATCGAATCTCCACGTAATTGGCCGCCGGTCTCCAACACCAAAGAGGTGCCAACGGTTTGCTGCTGCAAGGCCAAGAGTCTGGACTGTCCAGTGGTCATCTGTGACTAATGTTCCAGTCAGGAGAATGCGCGTGCCATTAATGTCCATTTCGCCAAACGTGTGGAAGTGGCCGCAGAGCAGTGCGGCAAATGGCCCAAACACCGTCTGCCACCGCAACATGCGCTGTGTCAGCCCATACCAAGCAATCGTCTGATACATGCGGATGGCATGACCGTGATAGAGCAGGAAGCGATGACCTCGTATGGAGACAAAGCGCAGGAATGGGTCCTCGCCATCACGCCCGGCATAGTGCACGTGGATTCCGCTTCCTTCAAGATGTAAGCGCAGAAAATGATACGTCGCTAAATCCCAGTTTGCTGCCTCATGGACGCGCTTGCCAGCCCTGCCATGGTTTCCAGCAACGGCTTCCACGCGAATGCTCGGGAATGTGCGCTGTACAGAACGTAACCACTCTGCAAGAAATGACGCAAATTCCCATGCCTGCCGCAGGGGGTCGGAAATTTCCTGGTAATGTGCCTGCGTCGGAAAGATTTCTGATCCATCATTCACGTCACCAAGAATGCAGACAACGAGCTCATCGATATGATAGGAAGAGTCTAAGATGCTTCCGATTCGTTCCAATTTTGGAATGAGTCGGCGCAAGCGTTCTTGCGCAATAGCAGTCGAATATGATGCTGTGCGCTTACCATAATGTATGTCGCTCATCACTAAAACTGCTGATTCTTTCTCGCGTGCCCGTGGCAAGGCAAGAAATGGACCGGGGTATGAGGGATTGCCCTGTGGGCTGTAACGAAACGCATTTGAGGCAGTGGAATGCTGTCCTTCTTGTCTTACCGACTGGTTTGGTTCTGCGTAACCTGGTGGCGCCTGGGGAGGCGGTGCGGACTGTTGTTTTGTCTTTGATGGATTCGGAATGCCATAGTCACGACGCCAGCGGCGGATCGTGTCGCGCGCGGCTCCAATCATCCGGTTGAGTTCGGTGTCGGAATATGCAGCAAGTAGCTGCAACTCCTCTGGAGTGGGCTCTCGCCTCCGCGTTGTCATGGTCCCTCTGCCTTTCTCGAAAATGACGAGGGCGGAAAGATTCTTTCCGCCCTCGTCTTTTTTCTTCGAAAGTCAACGGGTGATTAATACGTTATATCCTCATCGACAGAGTGAACTTCTTCCGGCTCATCGCCTCGGAAAAGCGCGCGTGACCCGGAATAGAGTCCGGATGCGCTCAGGCCAAGCGCAAGGCCAATCAGCACACCGGAACGAATGTCTCCCGGCGAAAGGTAGACGATGCCAAAGAGCAATCCAAGAAGCACGGCAAGCATTGGTGCATATCGCGTTGGTAGGCCGAGCCGCTTTGCAAGCTCCACAAGACCAACGACGATGACCGGAATAGACACTGTTTGTGCCGTGGAGAAGAAGTCGTTCGTCATGAGTTTCTGCCCCTTTCACGAGTGATACCAACGATATCGCCATGCCAAGATGTGCTTTTTGGCCAGCACGCTCCAAGCCTTGCTGGTTCCCTGCTTGTCGCAGGCAAGCTCTCGCAAGAGCGCGACAATGGCACTCCCCTCGCTGGGATAATAGCGGAACCACACGTCAAGCCCGCGCCCGAAGACCCATCGCTGTGCATCAGCCTTGGCACGCACACACCAGCGCCGCTTCTTACGGTCACGAATATCCTCGCAATCCATCATACACTCAACAACGGCGTGGAGTGCTGCGGCAATGTGCAATGCAAGATAGGGATCACCGAAAAAGTCAAGCAACGCCCGTGGGTTCACTTGTGCATAACGGATAGAGCGTGCGAATTCATTTCTTTTCGCCATCTCCACGCGCTACCCTTGAAGCCACCTTTGACGCCACACTTGGCACTATCCCGTGCCCTAAAGGAGAAAATCTGTGCTCTGGTGCGGCCACGCCATAAATTGGCACGTAGAATCATGTACTTAACGGGATAGTTGCTCAAGTATCCAGAAGAGGATTCCCGTGTATGCGGTAAGGGCGGTGAAGAAAAGCGGGATAATCCAACGCAAGAGATTGGCGCCCGCATTAACAGATGACTCAAGGCGGGCAAGACGCTCAAGGATCTCGCGGATGTCGTCAGGGGATGTGTGCTGGGTGGATTGCTCGATTCGGGCAATGCGTTCAATCAACTCACGCTGCAACTGCTCATAACGATCAAGGCGGACCGCAAGTTGATCGATGCGTTGTCCAAGATAGCGAACCTCTGTTCCATTCATTGCTATGTTCCTGATTCGCCATCCATGATGGCAACTGCATCATTCCGTGTAACCTGTGCGTGCTCATCTTCCTTCTTTTCTGCGAGGCACTGCTTGCATTTTGCCACTTGTTCTGCCAGAGGGCGCAAGACGCAGAGCTCCATGGGAAGCCCGATGTCTGGCGGGAGAACGATGCCAAGGTGTTCTCTCTGCATATAATCGAGCCATTCCACAATGCTTTCGGCGTTGCGGAATGGCCCAACCCACCTTGCCTGTTCAACGCCGCCGTCAGAATCAATGACGCGCGCAATGAATCCCGATTCAGTGCTGATGAGAAAGGGGATTGCTAACTTTCTCATTTGGCACCTCAATGACATTCTCGACGACTTGCACCTTGCGCAAGGTGATTTTCCCATCAGGCGTGATTCTGTGGACTGCTCCAGCAAGCGACCGGATCGTCTGTGGGGTTTCGGCAAGGGACTGCAGCTGCCTCTGCTGCATCAATTCCTTGTGCCGCTCAGCTATCTGCGCAAGGAGATATTGCTCGCGCTCTTGATCGTTCCGCATGAGATGCCAATACGGGAGACGCACGTGGTCAATCAGGACTGGCGCGTCCTTTTCAGGATCAGCGTCATCCTCGTACCACACAATATGCGCAACGTAGCTTCCGTCCGGGAGAAGCTCGATGGTCTTCTGCGGGTCCAATTTGAACTGCATCGCTTCTTATCCCCCTTCAGCATGCCTGTGGTTCTTCCACGACCATGAAATATTATGGCGATATGCGTCACGGCAGTATGCGTCACGGCAGTGGTACGACGCTCGAAATGGTAATAATGGCTCGTACCGACACTTCGATATCGAAGAGCGCATTCGCCCGTAGCTCAATTGTGTTCGACTGCTGCACAGGCGTCAAGAACATCGTCTGAAGGAACTGCGTAATATCCAGCTCGACTTCGCTCTGATCCCATGGGCCACCGAGTTGATTTGTGACGTCAGTGTTGTTAATGAGGAGCCGAACCTGCTTTACAGATGGTAAGGTCGTCTCATAGATGCCATAGATGAGCGGATGCGTATGATCGTTGATGGTATGTGTATGAGATGACTCTGCGCTGCTTGTCTGCGCATTGATGTTGTGTGAGTGCGCAGGGATAGTATGTGTATGCGATGCCTCACTGCTTGTCGTCGTGCCAGCAGCCGTGACCGGATGCGTGTGCGTGGTTGCGGGATTATCTTCGAGTTCCTGATATTGTTTCACCTCAGTTGCCCCGACACGCAATAATTCATCGAGCCCGCGGCTGTACAGGAGACGGATATACAAGTCGCGGCGATAGGGAGGATCAGCCCACGGCGCCGTACCGAAATAGTTCCCAATCTTGTGCGAATGCGCTCCACTATGATCTGCGGTTTGTCCAGAGACGGTGACTGAATGGCTGTGGGGGCTCCCAGCAGAACTGGTTCCTCCGCCGCCTGACTGTGTGGTTGTCGCGGAAATGCTGTGGCTGTGTGGGGTGCCAGCAGATGATGTTTGGCCGCCGCCTGCTGCAGCTGTTGCAACGTTGGAACGCAACGGACGACATACCCAGCGAATTTTGACTTGGTGCAAAAAGCGGACATTATTGTCAAATACAACACGCATGATCACTGGATAATTGGTGTTGATAGACTGCCGCAGCGGTCCGAATTGTTGCACGAATGTGATATGCTTTTGCGCAACGGCAAGCGCCCAAATTTTCTCGACAACATCGCTGAGTACCTCTTCGCCGCGCTTGACCGCATAATCCTCCGTCACGGTCAATTCGATGTTCTCTTGTTCTTTGTCAAATGTGCGCTTGATGGATCGGACAAAGACCTGCTTGTCCAGGTCAACGATCGTTTGTCTTCCGTCTAATGTCTCCGCAACCCCGCGGATCTTGGCCGGGAGGAGCATTCCTGGCGCAAGATACCAATTCCCTGATTCGGGATCGCGCAACCTCGTTGGGCCAGCAACGGTGAATTGCCAGGTGAGCTTTTCTTCTTTGTGCTGCTGGAGCCAAGCAACCGCAAGATCATAAAGCACGTTCGCCGCATCACGATAGGCTGCTGGGCTATTAGCAATCGGCGCTACGTTCTTGAATGCAACAACACGCTCGCGGACGCCATATGCAGCAATGGAATCATCATCTTCGAGCACATACAATGTTCGCCCGCCGGGCCCAATGATTGTGCGTATCTGGTATGGGCTTGTGCGGTCAGACCATTGGAGCGTGAGCGTACTTGCCCCTTCTCCTGTGCCAATCGGAATGATGCGATTGATGATCTCTTCATCAGAACGAGATACCTTCACCGATGTTACCGGCAGCACAAATTGCTCGCGTTCCGGCACGCCGTAGGGCAGAAGCAGCGCAGAATAGACGCTTGGCGCAGGGGTCTTGAATAGAGAGAGATGACGCTCGGTGGCGCTTGCAACAACATGATGGAGCCTCTGCGTCGCGATCTGCGAAATCGCGTCAAATCGTGTGGCGCCTTCAAGGATCGCAACAACAAGCCCGGATGGCTCTTCAACCGATGCGGACCATCCCTGTATTGGTTGTCCAAGAAGGTGTCCTATGGCTGTCCCAAGCGGCACATTGTCAATAATCCAGTTCAAGCGAGTTGTCGTGAGCGTGAGTTCGCGTGCGAGCCCATAGCCAGTAATTTCTGCGTAAACACTGTTGTTTTCTACGACCGTTTCTCGTTTCTCAACAATGCCAATCCAAATAAGCCCCTCGCCCTGCCGGATAAACTGCACAAGGCGTTTCTGCATGAATGTTTCTGCTAGGTGCACAGGCACCCGCATCTTCCATGAACCAATTTCGCCGACTGACCATTCGTAGGAAAAGTCATAGAATTCCGCAATGGCTTCCGGCTCGGCATTGTCAAGCTTCGACGCTATGCAGATGAGCCCACCAAGAGCCTTGTAGCTGCTAATAACTGCAATCTGCAAACGAGAACGGCTCGTTATGCTCAGCTCTACCAACGCTACTCGGCGAGCTTCCGCAGAAAGACTCGACTGTCCATGGATGTCAGCATCTATGCTACGGGCGAGATAATGATTTGCTTGGAGAGCAGCCTGCCCCTGTGTTACCAATGGAACTACACCAGATATCTGCGCGTTTATTAATGGCGCTGTGGTGCCAGCAAGGACGACATCGTAATCATGTGCAACGACGACAATAGCTTCTGCCGGATATGGGCTGCCATAGATCATTGCCGGAATGTTATGCAGAATGTTTATATCTGCAGTGGCAAGTGACGAGCCTGCAGATTCCATTAAGACTGGGCGAGTCCGAGTATTGTCCGCAGATACATTTGCAGTACCGTGCAATTCTGCCGGAAGCATCACTGTGGTGCCTGCAGCAGAATCGATTGCTGATTGTCCGGTAAGATTTGCAATCCTTGTCTGCTTTACCGATTGGCTGACCAGAATGTCTGAACCGGCCTTCAACGATGCTTCGATGTACTGTGGCCCGGAAAGATTGGCATTGATATATGTCCTGCTACTGACTTGCGCTTGCGATGCAGAACGTACTGTTACAGAAGCCTGGACATGTGACTTTCCTGCAATGTTGCCATGGAATGCTAATCTCGCCGTGCTTCTTGCAGTAATGCTGCACCATGCACTATCAATCTCAGCTGGGATTGGGAATGCAGAAGGAATCGCGACGACAAACCCATAGAACGGGGCGTTGATGGAATGTGCATGGATGCCAATGCCAGCACTAAGTGGACCGCATAACAGCGATGTGCGTAATCCATTATTTTCATAATTTGTGGCATTATATGAATGGTGAAACGAGGAATTTTGTGTCGTATTGCCATATATCCTATAGGCCTCTATTGCTCCGCCCTCAATGGCGTTAAGCCCGATTAAAGCAATGTTGGAGCTTCCGAGCGCGAATATCCCGAAGAGCAATGCTGCCGCATACGGCTTGCTGCCTACCACGGTACCAGGCGCGCTAGTGGTAAGCGATACGGGGAAGATTTGCGGCTGTATGTCTGCGAAGAATATGAGCATGGTGACAGTGTTGGGTGGTTGCGTATATTGGATAGAGCTCTCGTATGTCATCCATCCCCTGTTGGAGTTTGTTACACTAATTGAAGCGCTGTATGTTGTCCCACCGTGCTGGAACGACCAGAAGGTATTGGTTTGGGGATAGAAGTTGTGTACCAGCAAGCCGCCCGATGCGTCAGCTACTGCGGCCACGGACCCCTTCTGCCCGCTGATTAAGTCATAATACGCAAAAACATGTGCGTGCCCTTGGCTTCCTCCGTTCCAAATGCTATAGGCAATGACGGCGTTGATTGGCGACTGCACATATTGCGTTAGATTTAGCTGCTCTGTGGACACTATCCTGTATCTGAATGGTGTACCGTTTCTGGTCGAGGATAAGGCAAGACCGCAAAAGGCATAGAAGTCTGAAACAGTAGATCCTGTCTGCAGGTACAGCATGCCTGTGCTGCGGTCAGACCAAACATTAGAGACAATTGAAAGTGGCGACAGGGTTCGCCAATGTGTATTGGATGATGCAGTAATAGACGGTGGCCATATGTTATATGGGATATCGCATGACACACTTCCTGGGCCCTCTGCCCACGTCGAAGCAGCCAGCATGACATTGGCTCTGGTATAATAATCTGCCTGGTTTGTCGGATAACTATCGTTACTCCCCCAGAATGTCGGTATTCCAATAAAAGACGGATCAAACGCTGCATTCTTCAATGGGTATTGGTATGTCGTATTTGCTGATATAACACGGCCGGTTGACCAAAAAGTTGCTGCTGGCACACGGTCTTGTCTATGCCATGCTCCTGACACGGCTGATGAACGAATGCAAAGGAGGCCAATATAATGAGCGTTGCCTGTCGTTGACCATGTGAGCTGCACGCTTGATGATGTAACTGATGTGACAGATGCAGATCGCCCAAGCATGGACGTAAGGATACGGAGGACATTATTAGTTTCTGGATAACCGAGCGTTACTGCTGTTGATGCACTCGTACCATGCGGCGAAGCGGCAGATGTCGTTCCTTGCGATGCTGAACCATTTGGATCACGGGCCCATGCCCCGAATGATACGTATAGCCTGTTTACTGCAGACGTTGGTGATGAATACCAAGCCGTTGCTGTCATTATGGCCTGGGGCTCAAACGGGACAGAAATCGTTTGTGCTCCACTTGATGTAGAAGCTGTCGTCGTAATGAGTTGCGCTTGAATACCAGTAAGGGCAATGATTGTCCACGGAGAACCGCCTGTAGCGCTAGCGGTGAAAATCGTTGTCGCTCCAGTGCCAGATGCCGTTATCGTTTGTTCAATGGTTGTGCCATTTAGCCTAACACCACAATCTCCAGTTCTGTTGCATCTTGCTGTATTCGTGGTTGTGACACTGTACTGCGTATACCATCCAACGCAAAACTGTGATAGCGTTGATCCATTATTTGTCACTATTCCAAAGCTCGGCTGGTGCCCCGAAGCGTAAAAGACAAGAAGAAGTGTCGGTACAAATGGCCACGATACCGCAGCAGTTGTTGATGAGGCAAAACTAATTTGCCTTACTGCAGCGAGCGTATCTTGGCCACCAACAACAACCACGATGTAACTATCACCCGTGGTATCCGTGGGCCAATCGACAGCAAAATATTGGGAACTCACCCATGCGACGCTGCCGGATGTTATATTTCCGTCAGATCGAGTGCCAAAGACGCGACCAAAGTCATAGCCACCACCGTTCAGTTGTGCGCCGGACGCCTCCCAAACAGCGTGGCCAAAACCAAGACCATAGCGGTGGTCCGCAACAGCTGCTATTGTTTGTGTACTCCGGGTGGCAACTGTGTCAAATGTTCCACTCTGCCCAATGAAAAGCAATAGGCTTGGGATAACGCCCAAGCCATGCTCGTATATACTTCTTCCGCCACCGCTTGGTGACGTTATGGTGAGCAGCTTGAAGAGTGCCATTGCTCTTCTCTAAACGTGCCGGTATCGTTGCTCTATGTGTATCCGCACTAATCCTCGTAAATCGACAACCAGTTTGCCGGTATGCGCAGTTCGTCACCGGAGAGGATCTCGCGGAAGTTCTCCGGAATCACATAGAACCACGCGTTCCCACCGCTTGATGCGTCGCGGAAAACGAAGAGCCCAATCACTCCCCAGTCGCCTGTTGCTTGCGGAAAGACGATCGCATTTGCATTGCGCTTCACACCACCAGTTGCCGCTGGCCAGTTTGTCGTATTGTTGGCGATGGTGACACGCGAATACCCGTTCCCGCTCACTTCCGGCGGGAATGTCCCAGCCTCAAGTGCAGATGTGGCTTCCGTCCATACAACCGTACCATCATTGACTGTGGCATCAGCGGTGTCTGGCCAGTTTGGCTCAGATGACCCCGTAGTCCCAGCCGTTGTGCAGCGATAAAGGCGCTTTGGCGTGCCGTTGCTGGGATAGACAAAGGTGCCGGCCGTATAGGCTTGGTTGGGGCGCCACTTACTCACCACATGCGCCGCGAGATACCAGTTCGTTGGCGCAGTCACTGATGCCCCAAAGAGAACATTCAGCACAGCATTTTCGCCGAAGTCAGTCTTCGAGCCAGGCATTTATCTCACCTCCCGCTACTACGCATATGCATCATGCCATATGAACTCAATCATGAGCGAAATGCTACCACCATTGTGGGTCACAATGAAGGTGTTGCTGCCGGGACGCAGCGTGAAGAGCGTTGCTTGTACTGGACCAAGCTCAATTTCCTGCCACGCACTTGTCCAGGTTGCACCTCCGTCAGTGCTTTTCCGAACACGGAAGCGGCTCGCATCAATATGCAGTCGATGATTGCTATTGTTGAGCGTGATTGCCCAGCGCACGCGTTCGCCAGTCGCTGCATTTTCAAGAACTGGCTGCGTGGCATATGGAGAAGATGTGCCATATGGGGAAATGATGATTTCGAGCATTGTCGACGGGATTGTTCCAAGTTGCTGGATATTAGTCGTAGCGCCATTCGCAGTGACAATCCAGGTAAATTGATGGGCGGAGGCGCTGTACCAGTCGCTGAGCCGTACAAATTCTAGTGTTACAGGCATATGCCGCATTTGCTGAACGCCATAGGTCATGGATGGCATCTTCGCTGGTCGTGCATATGCCCAAAATTGCTGATTTGTTGCATCCCGCTTCCAAAGTTTGCCAAGCGGAGCGCGGGCAATCATTGCGCGTAGCTCATTCAAATGCTGTTCCAGGGCAACGGCATTGTCTTCGAGCACGATGTAAGAGATGCGTTCAGTGGCAATCGCTCGGCCAACTGGCCCACCGCCCGCCAGGTCAATGCCATACGAGCCAAGCGGAGCATCCGCAGTTGCAACGCGAAGATTCTGCTCTGTTTCCCATTCCATCGCATGCGTTGGGAACACGTAGACCGTGGCCCCGTATTCAAAGCGGATTGGCCAGCTTGGATAGGCTGCTACGGACATTGTTCAGCCCCGAATTAGGAGCTTGCTTGCCTTCGGCTAAGCTGCCGTGCTGCGCCAATGAGCGGCGCAAAATACTGCTCGACCGAAATTGTTCCATTGTATCGCTCAGCGAAGGCCTCAATTTCTGCAAGAGCACCCTCTATGCCAAGCGATATCGGCAAATCAAAAGACTCCGTTATAACAACGTTGCCCTTCTCATCAAGATAATCGACGACGAGCACGAAACGCCCCATCTTGGCGAGGTCCAAAGTGACACCAGCGTCATCAGTCACGCGCGTTTTGACTTCGGTAATACGATACGATGCGATTTGCGGGCCGATCCTTTGTGGTCGTGAGCCTGTCATGATTTCCTCCCACCTTGCTTTGGCCTATGTAGCGTAGCACTTGCCCCTGTCTACGAGTATAAGCAGGAATTTGCGCTGTGTGCTAGCGCAATCCCCTGCGCCGGAGCTCGTTTGCCATGATATAAGCGATCCGCGATGCAAATTCTCTCTCGTCCATATCCTTCTGGATCGTGACTGGTCCTTCAATGTGCACATGAAGCTCAATGCCTTTGTCTTGGGCAGCGTCGTCCGGCGCAAAGGCTGTTTGGGGAACGATAACCTCTGGGCCGCGTTCGGCGAATGAATAATATCGGCCCGAACGCGTACCGACGCCGAGAACTGGCTCACGGAGAATGCCCCCTGCGGCGAACGCGATATAGTCTTCTGGCTTGACGCGAATCCCGTTATGGAACATCTCAAAGTGGAGGTGGGCACCGGACCCGTAACCGCCATCGAGCTCCGGCGACCCCACCTCACCAACCTTCTCGCCTTGCCGCACCCACGTACATGGCGGCAAGAAGCTCTTCACGTGGCCATAGAGCGTGACCCACCCGCCACCATGCTCAATCATTGCAGTGCGGCCAGTCCCGCTAGACCAACCATTTGTGCCAAGGAAGAAGACATGACCCGCTGCCGGCGCAATAATCGGCCATCCCCGTGGTGCTGCAATGTCAACAGCCGGGATGTTGCGATGCGAGAACGTACCATAGCTCCACTGCGTGACGATACCGCCTGGCACCGGCTTAATCCAGGATTTCGGGGCTTCCGAAACCACTTTTTCTTGCAGCTTCTCTAGAAGCCCTGAGACAAACTCAGTAAGCCATTGCCGAATCTTGCTGATAAGCGTTTGGGCAAGCCCAGCAAATGCACCTCCGATGTCGGGGAGATGGAGTGCCCCAAGCGCTTGTTCCACAACCCACGATGCACCCTTCGAAATCCAATCAGTGACCATCGAGGCAGCTTCGCCAACGATGTTGGAAATCCCTCCAACGATCGTGTCAAGAATGCCACCATAGACGGGTTGCCCGAATCGCTCAATGGCACGCAGCATGGTCTTGGTGTCGCGCGCTGAATAAACACTTGAGCCCCTCGGCAATTCAACGAGCTCTGGCCCCTCTTCACCAACAAGCGCAAGGCCACCGGGGTGATAATCCACTCCCTTTGCGTAGGCAGGAATTTCAGGAATCGGAGTCCACGTAATGCCCATCAACGCGCCGATACCGAGTTTGTCACCAATCCAGCGCAACGCGCCTGCCACGGCATCGGCAAGCGTGTTGAACCCGTTGATGAGGCGATTGAGCGGGCCGCGTGCAAAGTTGAACGCAGCTTTGAAAACCGATTCAATCGTGTCGCGGAATTGCTCAAATGGCCATTTGAGTGCGTTGAGGATAGTGTCCTTGAGCTCCTCGATCTTTGTCTTCACCCAATTCCACGATTCCCCAACCTTGGTCTTGATCTCTTCCCAAAGCGTGGCCAATTTATCGCGAGCCTCGGTGATAACGGTGATCGCAGTTTGCTTCGCTGCCTCAACCTTTTCAGAAATCCACGTCTTCACGCTATCCCAAATCTCAACCACCTTGGATTTGATTTCATCCCATAGATTGCCTAGCTTATCACGAAGTGTTGTGATTTTTTCTTCAACCTCTGTCTTGATTGCGATCACCTTCTCAGAAAGCCATGTCTTGATGCCATCCCAGATTTCGGAAACCTTGCTCTTGACCGCATTCCAGATATCGCCTAGCTTATCCCGAAGCTCTGTGAACTTTGTTACAACCCATGAAACAAGCGGGGCAATGATATTGTCACGAAGCCATGACCAGATCCAGTTCCAAATGCGCTGGATAACATCACCAATGGCCTTGAAGATCGAATCAATGATGTTGAACAGCTGCGAAATGAGGCCGATAATGGCGTCAACGACCCCACCAACAATCTTCTTCGCGCCCTCCCATGCCTTGTTCCAATCGCCGGTGACAACGCCAACGATGAGCATGACAGCGCCGGTAATCACATCAGCCACCAGCTTGATGAGAATGAGCGCGATATTGATTGCCGACATAAAGACTTGGGCTGCGACTGGAAGCACGACCCCAAGAACCTCAGCAAGTATGCGCAAACCGATCACAAACCCGGCAATCACTGCCGCGCCAACAACAATAACAGCCTGGAAGATCGGCTGGAGGCTCTCGAGCGTGGACTTGAATTGCTCCCATGTCGGAGCGAAGTTGTCCTTAATGACCTGTGCAGCACGCGAAATTCCGTCAACAAGTGCGTTGAATCCTGGCACAAGCTGGTCAACCAAGAATTGGAGGAATGATCGTGCTGCTTCGTTCTGTTGGAAGAAATTGTAAAACTCACTTGCCGCTGCCGCGACCGCTGGAACTGGGCCAACTAGTGGGCCGGTCTGCTCCGGAATGTATGGTTCTATCGCCCCTGTGTCCGGAGCGACACTCTCTACGCCAGCCCTGAGACCGATGCCAACCCGTTCGCCTATCGTCGCGAGCCGGTTCTTATCAGCCGCCTTATCCAGTGAGCTGGCAATGGCATCCCAGATGCGGGAGCCAAAATCTGCGAGGCCAGAGATGGCACCAGCAATGACATCAGCGAGCTTGTTCGCAAAGGAACTCCAGTCAACCTGGGAAATCGCGTTCGTAAGCCAATCGACGAATTTCCCGCCAATGTCCATAATGGTGACAATGGCGTTGCCAATGAAATCGGCAATTGATTGGGCAACCTTATCCCAATCGACCTGGCCCAGGGCATTGCTGAGCCAATTGAATAGTTTCTCGGCTCCTTTCGCAAGTAATTCGAGTGCAGCAAGGATGGCGTCACCGATTGTTTCTGCAACCTTGCCCCAATCCACCTGGCCCAGCACGTTGCCCAGCCAATTGAAGAATTTCTCCGCGCCAGTGGCAAGCAATCCCAAGGCCGTGAGAATGGCATCGCCGACCGTCTCTGCAACTTTGTCCCAATCAACTTCAGAGAGCGTCTTGCCAAGCCATTCGAGAATTGTCCCACCAATGGTCTTCGCGACAGACCACGCAGCAGAAAGCAAGTCAATAATGCTTTCTGCGACTTTGCCCCAATCGATGGTCTTGGCTTGCTCCCCAAGCCAGCCCCAGAGTTTTTCGCCAAGACCAGTCAATGCTTGCCATGCAGTCGTAAACGCGTTGGAAATTTCATCGGCAATCTTTTGCCAGTCCGTTTCAGTAAGCGCTTTGACGATCGCCTGGATGATCGCGCTGGCGAGCTTCCCAAGCGCCGATGCTGCCGCAGACAATGTCTCGACGACGGTATCCCAGACCTTCTGCCAATCAACTTTCTGCAGCTCGGTCATGATATTCGTGAGGAGCTGCTGTATCGCGCTTATCACGGTTGGTGTGAGGCGGACAATCTCATCAGCAAGCGCCTGTATACCGCCAGCAAAACCTCCTTGCTGGAACGCAGTCTTGATGCGCTCGAAGGACTTCTGGAACTCGTCCGCAACAGGCTTGAAGATCGTCGCGGCATTGAGCCAATTGTTTTCAAAGGCCATCCAAGCCAAGGTCATGATGTTGGCAAGGCCGGTGAAGCCGGTAAAGAGGCTCATAATACCGCCATTGAGACCAAACAGGGCTTTCGTAAGGCTCGTAACGAGGCCAATGCCAACTCGCAAGACGATTAGGCTGCCAGCAACGGTGACAAACCTTGCCAGATATTCACCGGCCAGCTGCAGATAGGGCAATGCTGGCTGAACCATCTGGAGCAGCCATTCTCGCGTGCTCTTGGCCTTTGTTTCGAATTCTTCGAGCTTCTTCTTGGCCTCCTCGAGCCATCCAGTGGTTTCCTGTGGCCATTGCAACTGCACGCTTTCCGTTGCCTCGGCCGCATTTGACGCTGATGCATGGAGCTCGTTATAGACAGACGTGAGCATCTCCACCTTGTCACGCCATTCACTGACAAGCGTCTGTTGCTCACGCACGAGCTCATTAAGCTTGGCCTGCTCCTCACGCAGTTTCTGCAAGTTGGCAATATGGTCGAGCATCGCTTGCTTGGCTTGCTCAAATGTGAGGGCTTGGTTTGTGCCAAGCGCAGCATCAGCCATCTCGCGCAATTGATCGCGCAGGGGCTCAATCTTAAGCTCGCGCTCCAAATCAACGCGCTTCGCTTGAGCTTCAAGCTGCTGGATTTGCTTTTCAACCGCTTCAATCTGCTCTTCTGGCGCACCAGCCAGAATGAGCTCAATGCGCCGCAATTCAAGCTGCTTGATCTGCTTCTCCAGCTCTTTGAGCTGCTCAATATAGGGCTGCTCTTCTGCAAGCGGAACATCGACAAGGCCACGGATTGCGCGCTCTGTTGCCGAAATGGCCCGCTCAACATCACGCAAAGCCGCCTCATATTTCTGCAAGACCTGTTCCTGCTCGCGCAGCGCAGCTTTTGCCTGGTCCAAGGCATCAGCGAAGGCACGTAGATTTTCGCGGCTTGTCAGCGCAGATCGTGCAGCATTCTCGAGCTCTTTCCGCATTGCCCAGAGCTCTTCTGCGCTGCGCGATGCCACGCCAGGAAGCAAGCGATCGATTTCGTTAATGGCCTCAGTGAACGTCTGAGTGGCAATGCGGGATCGTTCTGCTAAGTTATCCAAGCCTGAAAGGTCGACGGTGAAGGGTGTCGTTGCGACCTCTTGCATTTCGCGGCGGAGAATCGCAAAAGCACCAGTAAGCCCAGTAATTCTCTTCGTGGCTTTCTCCGCATGCTCGCCTGTTTGCTTGAAGGAGTCAAGCGCCGATTGTAGCAGGGCAGCAAGATTCCGGAGCTCGGCCAATGCATCTTGGATACGATCGAGCTCATCGCGAAGCTGCTCAAGCTGGTCGTTGAGTCCCTCAACAACGGCCTCTTGTTGCGTCACCAAGTTTTGCCACATCTGTTGCTCTTGCCGGAGAGCAACGAGTTCTTGGGTAAGTTGAGAGATCTCCTGTAATGCCTGGCTAAACGAAATGGCCTGGTTGAGTCCCAGGGCAGCGTCGGCAGCTTGCTCCAACTGCTCGCGCAGAGGACCGATGGCAAGTTCGCGCTCAAGATCGGTCATTTCAGCGCGCTTGCGCAGAATCTCTATGCTTGTTTCAATATCTTCGATGAAGGCTGTCGGAGCGCCTTCAAATTCGAGGCGCAGCTTCTGCAAGCGAAGCTCTTTGATACGGCGGTCGTACAAAGCAAGCTGCTCAAGGAAGGGAAGCTCTTCGACAAGCGTTGCTTGGACGAGATCCTTGATCCTCTGCTCTATCTCCCGAATGCGCTCATTGACGTTGCGCAGCGCATTTTGATATTCGCGCAATTGCCGCTGTGCTTGCCGTAGCTCTCGCTGCAGATCACGCATCGCTGCATTCAGCAAGCGCTGTTGCGACTCCAAAGCACGAATCTGCGCCCGCACGCCAATAAGCGCCTTGCGGATGTTATCGGCTGTGCCGTAGGTACGAATAATCTCCTGGA
>DAOTWO010000479.1:0-2736 GCA_034435855.1 Thermomicrobium sp.
CTTCTTCGTGAGCTTTGTCCGGCAGGAAGCCGTCTGGTTCTGGGGGCTCCAGCAGGCGCAAGTCATCGCTCTGGCCACCGCGCTTGTTGGCGCGGTCGCACTTCTCTGGTTTCTGCGGCGCAGGACGCCTGCCGCAGCAGTCGTGCGTTCCTGACGAGTTCACCCCTCAGCGGGTGCAGACGCTTCACCCTGCCGCTTGGCGAGCTCTTCCTCAATCAGCTTGCGGCGCAGGACTTTGCCGATCAAATTCCTTGGGAGCTCGGTACGGAACTCGATCTCGCGTGGGACACGATGTGGTGCCAGCCGCTCGCGACAGAAGGCGAGGAGTTCCCGGGCTTCTACGGTACTCCCCTCGCGCAAGACGATGTACGCTTTAACGCTCTCCCCACGGTACGTGTCGGGAATGCCGACGACCACTGCCTCTTTCACGGCCGGATGCTGGAGCAATACCGACTCCACCTCGCTGGGAAAGACCTTGAGTCCGCCGACGATGATCATGTCCTTGCGTCGGTCGACAATCTGAAAGTACCCGTGTTCAGTCATGCGCGCAATGTCGCCAGTCAGGAACCAGCCTCCGCGGAAGACCCGCTCCGTCTCGTCCGGACGCTTCCAATAGCCTTGCAACACTTGTGGTCCACGAACGGCGAGTTCCCCAACCTCGCCCGGTGGCAGCATCTGGGTTCCCGTCTCCAAGTCCACGACGATCGCCTCCGTGCTCGGGAGCGGAAGGCCGATGGTTCCGGCTCTTCGCTCGCCAAGGATCGGATTGCAGTGCGTTACCGGCGCTTCGGAGAGCCCGTATCCCTCGACGAGCCGAGCTCCAGTCAGGCGCTCGAATTGTTCTTGCACTGGAACCGGCAGCGGCGCAGCACCAGAGATGCAGGCCTTCAGCGACCGTAAGTTGTACTTCTCCACCTTCGGTGCGTTCGCAAGTACCGCATACATCGTCGGGACACCCGGAAAGAAGGTGGGCTTCTCATGGTCAATCGCTTCCAGGATTTCCTTCAGATTGAAGCGCGGGAGGAGGACCATGGACCCACCGGTCACGATTGGGAAGTTCATCACCACCGTTTGTCCGTAGATGTGGAAGATCGGGATGACTCCGAGCACGACATCAGTGCCGTCCGGCTCTTCAATGTTGCGCGCCCAGGCGTGGGTCTGGAGCGCAACGGCAACTAAATTCCGATGAGTCAACATCGCACCCTTCGGCACACCGGTTGTCCCCGCTGTGTACTGGAGGACAGCCAGGTCGTCCGGATTCCGTGCGACGCCGGGTGGAGTTGTCGGAGCACTCTGCAGAAGCGGTTGGAGCCAGTGCGTTCGCCCATCCTCGGGGAGTGTCACATCGTGTCCCTCTTGCCGCTCCCGGAACAGGGTGAATCCGACCCGGGTGAGTGGCGGCAAGTACTCTTTGATATTGGTGACGATCACGTGCTCAAGCGAGGGAACCTGGCCACGCACCGCCTGCACCTTGGGGAACATCAGCGAGAGGCACAGCACAACCTTCACCTCAGCGTCAGCAAGCTGAAGAGCAAGCTCTGGCTCGGCATAGAGCGGATTGCATGGCACCACAACTGCGCCAGCCCGCAGTGCGCCGTAGTAGCCGATCACCATTTGCGGGCAGTTTGGCAGAACAAGCGCCACCCGATCGCCTGGCTGTACACCGAACCGAAGAAGCACATGCGCAAAACGATTGACGGCTTCGTCGAGTTCGCGATAGTGGATCGACTTGCCAAAGAAGCGGATCGCCTCTCGCCGCGGATATCGTCCAGCGTTCAGTGCAAGATACTCCGGCATCGTCGTCTCAGGGATCTCAATCGCCCAGGGAACGCCGGGCTCATAGTGGCGTAGCCAGGGCCGTGCCTCGGGGGTCATCGGCAGCGATTGCGGCAACTGCCTCGTGGCACCCATCCGGGAGCTCCTTTCTTGCAACGCTGCTCAGTTTGTGACTTCTCCCACATCCCTGCTCATTAGGGATGCTCTGCTTCCGTCGTCTCTGCATCCGGCACTCAGAGCGAGGTGCTTACAGCAAGTATGACCCAAAGAGCGTCATGCCGGAAGAGACAATATCGGGATTTCAGGAGCCGAAGCCGATCAGCAGCACCCAGCGTCTCCCTGCGTGCACAGTGTCGTTTTCTCAAGGAGGCCCTGACGCTACTCTGCTGTCGGATCCGCCTTCAGTACAGTCCATGACAGGGAGGGGAGCCACCGAGCGCACTGTAGCTACCCACACGACGTGCACTCTGGGCCCTTTTAGTGAGTATTCATTTCCAAACCAGGAGCCCTGCGGTAGACTGGCGCAGGGGAATGTCCCCTGAAGTGATGGTTGCGCTGTTCGTGCCGACAAAGCATTGAGCTGGCGATCGATGGCGTGCACTGGCTGCTGACTGGCGTCGTCACGCGTCTGCCGATGGACAAACTGATACCGGTGCGTATGGCGAGTGGTAGAGCGGGTGAGGAGGCGAAGCGTGCGTGTCGCGGATGCCGTCGCGGAAATTCTCAAGCGCGAGGGAGTCGAACTCATCATCGGATACCCAGTGAACGACGTGTTGGAAGCCGCTGCCCGAGCAGACATCCGGCCCGTGATCGTCCGGCAGGAGCGTGTGGGCGTCCACATGGCAGATGCAATGAGCCGCGTCACCTCGGGCCAACGTATTGGCGTCTTCGCCATGCAGCACGGTCCGGGAACGGAGAATGCCTTCGGCGCGGTTGCCCAGGCCTATGCCGATAGCGTTC
>DAOTWO010000480.1:0-1558 GCA_034435855.1 Thermomicrobium sp.
CGAGCGTGTATGAACGTGCTCGTCGTGATCCTGAAGGGTTCTGGGCTTCGATCGCTCGAGAGCTCCAATGGGACGAGCCCTGGCACACCGTCATGGAATGGAATCCGCCGTGGGTCAAATGGTTCGTCGGCGGTCGCCTCAATGCCTCAGTGAACTGTGTGGATCGGCAGTTGGCGGCTGGTCGACGAACCAAGGCGGCAATCATTTGGGAAGGTGAGCCAGGCGACGAACGTGTTCTGACCTATCAGGATCTCTACCGCGAGGTCAATCGAGTAGCACTGGCGCTGCGGCAGCTGGGAATTGCGAAGGGCGATCGGGTCGCGATCTACCTGCCCATGATTCCGGAGTTGCCCATCGCGATGTTGGCCTGCGCCCGCATCGGCGCGCCACATTCGGTAGTATTTGCCGGTTTCAGTGCGGAAGCGCTCGCAGATCGCATCAATGACTGCCAGGCGAAGCTCTTGATCACGGCCGACGGTGGTTACCGTCGTGGGCGGGTGGTTCCGCTCAAGGAAACAGCCGATCGTGCTCTCGAACGCTGTCCCTCGATCGAAAAGGTGCTCGTGGTCCGTCGCATCGGCGAATCGCAGCCAATCTCGATGCAACCGGGGCGTGATCTCTGGTGGCATGACGTGTTGGCTGGCGTGCGAGAACGCTACTGTCCTCCTGAGTCCGTCGACAGTGAGCATCCACTCTACATCTTGTACACCTCAGGCACGACAGGAAAACCCAAGGGCCAGCTCCACACGACCGGCGGTTACCTCACAGGTGTCTACATTACGACAAAGTGGATCTTTGATATCAAGGATGACGACATTTACTGGTGCACGGCCGACATTGGATGGGTCACCGGCCATAGCTACATTGTCTACGGTCCGCTCGCAAACGGTGCGACAGTCGTGATGTACGAGGGGTCTCCCGATTGGCCAGACAAGGATCGCTTCTGGGATATCGTCGAGCGACGGCACGTGACTATTCTTTACACCTCGCCGACTGCAATCCGGCAGTTCATGCGCTGGGGGACGGAGTATCCGGCACGCCACGATCTCTCAAGTCTGCGCTTGCTGGGGACGGTTGGTGAGCCGATCAACCCCGAGGCCTGGATGTGGTACCACGAACATATCGGCGGTGGGCGCTGCCCGATCGTCGACACCTGGTGGCAGACCGAGACGGGGATGATCTTGATCACACCGCTACCTGGACTGACGACGACGAAGCCTGGCTCGGCGACGTTGCCATTCCCTGGTATCGAACCCGATATCCTTGACGATGCCGGGAATCCAGTGCCAACGGGGCAGGGTGGGTATTTGGTAATCCGCCGCCCGTGGCCGGCGATTTCCCGCACCCTCTGGGGTGATCCCGAGCGCTACGTGAACACCTACTTCTCGAAGTACGGGCCGTCGATCTACGTGACTGGAGACGGAGCGAAGCGCGACGAAGACGGGTACCACTGGATCCTTGGGCGTGTTGACGATGTCCTCAATGTCGCTGGTCATCGCCTGGGGACGATGGAGTTGGAGAGTGCCCTCGTCGCGCACCCGGCTGTCGCTGAGGCGGC
>DAOTWO010000481.1:0-5241 GCA_034435855.1 Thermomicrobium sp.
AGCATCCAGGTGGCGAAGGGTACGGTGAACGTAAGATACGCCAAGGTCAGCCCCACGAGGTTGTCACGCAACCCGAGTCGGCTCATCATGACGAAGATCGGAATAAAGAGAATCGTGCCCGGCGCAAGATAGGCGTAGACGAGCAGTCGGGCGAGAACAGTCCGTCCCGCAAAGCGAAGGCGGGTCAATGCATAACCAGCCATCGCGCCAAGGAGCGTCGAAATAACCGTTGTTGCTAGCGCAACGAGTGAGCTATTGCGAAGTTGACGCAAGAAGGGATAAGAAGGGCCGAGGATCTTTTCATAGTGTTCGGTCGTGATGATGCGAGGAATGAGTGTTACTGTTGAGCTGAAGAGATCGACGTCTGAGCGCAGGGAGGTTGCCAATTGCCAGTAAACAGGGAAGAGTGTCCAGAGAGCAAGAAAGAGTAGTACTGCGTAGCCAATGATATAGTAGCCGCGATTCCGGCGGGCTAACCACAGGCCGAGACTCCGTTCCGCGGGGCGAACGCGCTCGAGAGGACCAGCTGCTTCAGCCATCGACCTATCCTTCCTGTCGGAGCATCCGCCGAGTGAGGAAGTAGATCAAAACAGCGAAAACAGGGAAGAAGACTAGCGGGATCGTCGAGGCAATTCCCAGATCGTACGCTTGCATACCTTCATGATAGGCCAGAACTGGGAACGTTTCCGTTGCGTTCGCCGGCCCACCATTCGTGAGAATATAGACATACTGAATTGCGTTCGATGTCCAGATTGCCGAAAGCATAACAGTGACGGTGATCACCGGTGTGAGAAGCGGGAGCGTGATGCGGAAATATTGCTGGAATGGTGTTGCACCATCAATGGCAGCGGCCTCATAAAGTTCACGAGGAATAGCTTGAAGGCCAGCTAGGAAGGTCATTGTCCAGAAAGGAGCGCCTTGCCAGATTGCCGCAATGAGCACAGACCAGAGTGCTAGCTTGGGATCAGCTAAGAAAAGAATGGGTCGTTCAACGAGACCGAGGTTGGTCAAGAGGGTATTGATGACACCATTGACATCATTGTACATCCAGCGCCAGGTAAAGGCGGAAACGACGGCAGGGATAGCCCAGGGAACAAAGAGAAGCGTGCGCCAGAAGTGGCGAGCCCGAATCTGTGCGTTAAGAATCAGTGCGCTGATCATGCCAATGATGAATTTGCCAGCAAGTGCTCCGCCTGTGTACAGCGCGGTCACCTTGACGCTGTTCCAGAAGAGGCCGTAGATCCGACTGTCACGGTCAAAGAGAATCCGCGTGTAGTTTGCGAAACCAACGAACTGTCCCTGCCCCCCGACCTTGATGTCTTGGAGTGAAAGCCAAAAAGCGTACCCGAGCGGATATGCAACAAGGCCGACAACAACCAGGAATGCCGGGAGTGTCAGCGCGTAGCCGAGCCAGAAGTCTCGTCCGAGTCGGCTCGAGCGTACCGAGGATGCAACGGCCGTTCGCTCTGCGGTGCGGAGCAGTGCCATGGTGTTCGACCTTTCGAACACTCCGCGTCACGACGCGGATTCTCGCCACTGAAGTCGTTACTACACTACCAGACATCGGGTGAGCGTGCAAGAGACCTGGTGCTGTGGAGACCGCTCACAACTCAAGTGACCACGTCCCCGGTGGAGTGTGCGTTGTTCTGCTCGTCATGCTTCCTCCGCCACGGGAGATCTCCCCTGAACGACGAAGCAGCGCCTGCCTGCCTGGGATCCATTTGTTGTCGGAGAGCGTGTCCACTCCGGAGCCTACCACATCGAGTCTTTCCGGTGCCAATCGTGCGCAAGGTGAGCACAATGATCGGGGCACTCCGAAGATCATGAGTGGACGACAAATGTGTCTGGGCGCGTAGTCGGCCCTGTATGCTTCTTCCCCCACGCGACGCGCGATTTGGGGAAGAGCAGCAGGGGAGAAGCAGGAGAAAACCGCGGCTCTCCCCGTGACCCCGCGTTCGAGTGTGAGCTCC
Source organism: Thermomicrobium sp. (assembly GCA_034435855.1). Taxonomy (GTDB): domain Bacteria; phylum Chloroflexota; class Chloroflexia; order Thermomicrobiales; family Thermomicrobiaceae; genus Thermomicrobium. The sequence goes on from DAOTWO010000481.1 coordinate 1,971, forward strand.
AGCACTATAACTAGGTGTTGGTCTGGCCGCGGAGACGTGGATCGAAGTAATCCGCGAGCATGTCTCCTAGGATGTTAAAGCAAAGAATAAGCAGCGTGACGATGAGACCGGGGAAGATAACCATCCACGGGGCTCGAGAGAAGTAGAGCGAGGCTGCCCCAGTGAGCATGTTGCCCAGGGAGGGGTTGGGGGGCTGCACACCGAGACCAAGGAAGCTGAGGCCTGTCTCCACGAAGATTGCTGCCCCAAGATTGAGTGATGCCAGGACGGCAACCGGCCCGAGACAGTTGGGCAAAACGTGCCGAAGCATAATACGCCAGTGACTCGCGCCGAGTGCGCGCGCCGCCTCGCAGAAGAGCAATTCGGATACGCGCAGGGCAGCGGCCCGCATCACCCGGACACCAACCGGCGTGAGCGACAGCGCGACGGCTCCGATCAACTGGATTCGGCCAGGGCCGAGGACGGCAACCACGACACTCGCCACGACGAGGGAGGGAATGGCGGTGATGATCTCGACACCTCGTTGCAGAAGGAAGTCGACCATCCCACGGCGATAGCCACCGATGAGGCCGAGGAGGCTGCCGATGACGGTTCCGATGAGCCCTCCCGGAAGGGCAATGAGCAAGGTTGTCCGAAGGTCGTACAAGGCTCGCGTGAAGAGATCTCGTCCGAGTTCATCGGTGCTGAACGGATGCTGAACCGAGGGAGGGCTCAACCGGATAGCGGCATTCGTCGCGGTTGGTGACCGTGGATTGAGACTTGGTCCCAGAATCCCACCGAGTACCATCAGGATGAGGGTGGTCGAAATGATGATGGCAATCCATGGAATCCTACGCCTGACCACCCTCGAGCGTTGTCGGACGAGCGGTGTGGCGACCGCTTCTGCCATACCATCAGCCCCTCTCGCGTAGCCGCGGATCGAGCAATGAACAGACGATATCCGTCAGCAGGTTGATGATCACGAATGAGGTGCCAAGGATCAGGACTGCAATCTGAATGACCGGGAAGTCGCGACGTGCGACTGCATCGACGAAGAAGAGCCCGAGGCCGGGCAAGTTGAAGGTTGTTTCCACGATTACCACACCGCCGAGGAGGAAACCGACCCGTAGGCCAGAAAAGGCCAATGTCGGTGCGAACGCGTTGCGCAGCACGTGACGGAGGACGACAGTGGACTCGGCAAGTCCTTTCGCTCGTGCGACCTGGATGAACGGCTCCTGGAGCACCTCGAGAACGGCGTTGCGAATGAAGCGGACCAGTCCTGCTGCGAGAACAAAGCCGAGGACAAGCACTGGTAGAATGATCTGTTGGAGGTGAACTGCAAGATTTTGGGTTGGGGAGACCAGGCCAAGGGGAGGGCGCCATCCAAAGGTGAGGAGCACCGTGATGAGGACGAGTAGCCCGAGCCAGTACGCCGGGATTGCCGATGCGATGAAAAAGAAGACACGCGTCAACCCCTCAGTAAATCGACCCCGGCGGAGTGCGCTAAAGAGACCAAGTGGCAGCGCGATGATCCATGCCGCGAACTCAGAGAGTAAGGCGATCTCTATGGTTAAAGGAAGGCGGACGCGCAGTTCGTCGGCGATAGGCCGCCCGGTCACGTAGGAGTTTCCGAACCCTCCCGTCACCAGCCCAGCCAGAAAATCGATGAATTGCACGATGAGCGGCTTGTCAAGCCCGAGTTCCTGGCGTACTTGCTCGACCCGCTGAGGGTTGATCGTGATGTTCTCACCTGTTCCCCCGACGATCAAGGCAGCAGGATTGCCGGCGAGCCGGATGAAGATGAATACGAAGAACGTTGCAAGGAGGACGACCGCAAAGCCGCCGAGTGCTCGCCGGATGAGATACTGCACGAACATCGCGAACCGCCTCTCCAGATCGCCGTCGGCTCCTACTGCCCCAATCGCGTGTTACCTCACGAGCGCAACCAGGTCGTTGCGTGCTTCTCCTTCAGGTTGTAGTTCGGCTGTGGCGTCCAGTTGGCCAGGATACCCGGGCGGAACACATGCCAGATGACTGGCCGGTAGACATAGATCATGCCGAAAGAGATCTCGTCGAGGGTTCGGAAATCGAGTTCGTGCGTCATCTGCTTGCGCTTCTCTACATCCAATTCGCGTTCGATTTGCTGGTAGAGCTTCATGAGCTCATCTGACCACAGACTGGTCATGCTGACGTTGTCATCGTTCCTAATCCAGGCACTAAACGTTGACTTCGGCTCGTCGACCCACGGAGCATTGAAACCGAGCACCATTTGATACTCGTGGGCGACGACCCGCTGGACATATTCCCCAAGCTGCAAGATCTGGACGTTTGCCTTGATGCCCACCTGCGCCAGCTGGTCGGCAATGAGGCTGGGGTTTGTCACATCCAAGTTAAAGGCGAGGAGCTCGAACTCAAGGCCGTTGGGGAAGCCGGCTTCTGCGAGGAGTTGCTTAGCCTGCTGGCGATCTGTCTCCTTATCCTTCCCGAACCCGCGCGCGCCTGCCGGACCCGTTTCTCGGGTAGTGCCCAGGCGCCATATGGGTGCATCCACCCGGAGAGGACGCTGCGCCCTTCGGTCATCGCTTGGATCATCGCCTCACGATCAAGGGCGAGGGTGATTGCCTGGCGAACTCGCTCGTCCTTGAAGGTTTCGAAGTTTCTCGCGTTGAGGATGAGACGCCACACGAAGGTCGTCGGCACCCCGACGACCTGGATGTCGGGCCTGCGTTGGAAGAGATCCAGAGGTGGTGTCGTAAGTGAACGGTAGAGGTGCAGCTGGCCGGCGAGGAATGCTTGAGCGACTGCGTTCCAGTCAGTCATCGGGTGGCCAACGATGCCGTCGAGGTATGGCAGATCCTTGTCAAAGTAGTCGGGATGTCGTTCGAGCTCAAAAGCAGCCCCTGGGGTATAGCTCTTGAACTTGAAGGGGCCGGTGCCGATGATGTTGGCGGTATCGCGCAAGTCAGCACCCGACTCGATGAGGTGGGCAGGATAAATCCCGGTCCAGGGGATAGCGACGTTGTAGAGGAGCGCGGGGTCAGGCTGGGTGAGGACGAAACGGACGGTGTCGTCGTCGGGCGTTTCGATGTGATCGACGGTGTTGAAGAAGACGCCGCGGGGGCTGTTGACACCCTCGGGTGGGTCGATGATGCGCTGGAAGTTGACCAGGACATCCTTGCTGGTGAAGGGGGAGCCGTCGTGGAACTGGACGCCCTGGCGGAGGTAGAAGGTGTAGGTCATCCCGTCCTGCGCCATGTCCCAGCGGATCGCGAGATCCGGCAGGATCTTCGTC
>DAOTWO010000482.1:0-3837 GCA_034435855.1 Thermomicrobium sp.
TAATAAAGTCGATCGGCATCTCATCCGGTGTCAGTCGAATAGCACGCAGGACTGCCTCTGCGTCATCAATGTCAATGTAGCGAGCCAGCGGAATCCCCAGAAACGACACCGCTTCTTGCCGGTGAATGAGCGTGATCACTCGCGTCCCACGACGCTGCTCAAGCCGATTGATTAGCCGCAAGCGGTTCGTCTCGAGCAGCCGACGTTGCAGGATTGGGGACAACACGGAAAACAGAAGCAAGAGCCAAAACAACAACCCCGTGACGTCCATCCTTATCCCCTGTTTTCTGGCACCTTCCTCGATTGCTCAGCTACCGTCGCGCACCTATACTAGCGGGAGGTACGCACCGCGGAAAGGAGTACGTGATGGGCCTGATCTCCCGTATGACGACATTCGTCAAAGTGAAGCTCAGTCGCCTCCTTGATCGTGCTGAGGACCCTCGCGAGACGCTCGATTATGCCTACGAAAGGCAGCTCCAGCTTCTCCAAGAGGTTCGCCGAGGTATCGTCGATGTCACAACCTCCAAGCGGCGATTAGAACTCCAACGTGCCAAGCTTCAGGAGTCGCTTGACCGCCTTACTGACCAGGCACGGCAGGCCCTCAGTATGGGTCGCGAAGACCTGGCACGTCTCGCCTTGGAGCGCAAGGCGATCGCTCAACAACAGGTTACCGATCTGGACCGACAGATCCACACGCTTGAGCAAGAACAGGCCAAACTTGAACAGGCAGAGATGCGTCTCCGTGCTAAGGTAGAGGCTTTCCGAACACGGAAGGAAGTTATCAAAGCACAGTACTCCGCTGCTGAAGCTCAAGTCCGTATTAATGAAGCCATCACTGGTGTCTCAGAGGAGATGACTGATGTTGGCCTGGCAATCGAACGAGCTGAGCAGAAGGCCGAGCAGATGCAGGCACGGGCATCAGCAATCGATGAGCTTCTCGCTTCAGGCGCCCTCGAGGATCTTACCGGAACTCGTCAGGACGTCGTCGAACGCGAGCTGGCCCGAATGAGTGTGACTGAGTCAGTTGAAGCCGAACTTGCTACATTGCGCGCACAGTTGGGACAGGGTCCGTCACCCAAGCAGCTGCCCGAGGGAGGACAGCAGTGATCGTGCGCATTCTCACCGAGGGACAATATCGGGTTGAGAGCAGCCTCTACGACCAGTTGAATGCACTCGATAACGCAATCGTCGAGGCCGTCGCGGCCGGTGACGAAGCCCGTTTCCAGTCGTTGCTGACAGAACTGCTCGATACGGTGCGCCGTCACGGCATTCCCGTGTCACCCGATGAATTTGTTGAGTCCGACGTTATCTTACCGCCCCCGGACACCACACTGGAAGAGGCCCGCCATCTCTTCGCTGGGGACGGTCTGCTACCAGGGTGACCAAGGATCATTTGCAAATAGTTAATGAAGGCAGGTTGTAGCGCTTGACTTAACTCGGTTTGTCGTGGCTCGACGTTCGCATTGGTCACTGAGCTCGGGTTCTTTTACCAGGGTCGACCGCGACCATTTCGTCGGCATCCGCAATTGGCAAGATTGGTGAATGAACAGGCATCGCCGCTCTGCGATCCTTCCTCCCTCGTGCAGTGACCATTTACACGGGAATATCCCAGAGCGCGTACCAATGTTCTGGACGGCGTTCCACCGGGAGCTCACGTTCAAGCAGCGCGACGAGACGGAGTTCCTGCGTCTCGTCGCGCTGACGACCTTCTCGAGGAGCAAAGGGCGTAAACTTCCCGAGCTTGAACTGGTAGATCCAGTAGAATGGCCGTCCCTCCCGGTCATCAAAGCGGAACACTGCCGCCAGCAACTGCTCGCCGAAACCGTGCTCTGTCAGGATCTGGCTCGCCCCCTGGATTGTTGTCACAAGATCCTCGAAGTCGGGATCTTCAAGGATCACCCAGCGATACCGATAGGAGTCCGTCCAGATGCGATATGTACTGTTGGTTTCCTTCACAGCGATCTGGAGCACCCCGTTCAGTTCTTCTTGTGCCCGTTCGAAATAGACCGACTCCATCGGCTTGAAGACAAGGCCAGCAATCGGTCGCGGGACAAATCCTAGTTGCGCTTCCATCGTAATCGCAGCAGTACTGATGGCGATAAGCCCCTCGACCCGCGGCGGTACCGGCCGAGCTGCCCGCCCGAACAGAATGTCAAACAGGCGCTTCACGCAAGTCCCTCGAGTTGCCGTTGCAGTTGCTCCAGTCGACGCACACGCTCACTCACAGGAGGATGCGTTGAAAAGAGCGCGAGAAGATTCTCGCCCCGGAGCGGGGGAATAATGAAAAACGCCGCCATCTCCTGAACTTCTCGGAGATCACGACTTGGAATCCGGCTGATCTGACCACTGATCTTCAACAGTGCCGAAGCGAGCGTCAGTGGTCGACCAGTGAGGATGCCAGCCATTCGATCTGCCACGAATTCCCGGTATCGGGAGAGTGCCAGCAACAAAAGCTGCCCAAGGATCCATACCAGCAGAGACACGATGAACGCGATTGCTAGCCCACTCCCCCGACGGTTCCGCTCAGAGCTCCCTCCACTGCCCCAGAGGAGGAGGCGGAAAACAAGCTGGGCTACGACGACGAAAAAGCCCGCGATTGTCATCACAAGGACATCACGATTGCGTACATGCGCAATTTCATGGGCGATCACTGCCTCAAGCTCCTCGTCATCGAGGAGATCCAACAAGCCTCGCGTGACCACCACGGTGGACGAGCGAAGTCCTTTTCCAATCGCGAATGCATTCGGCATCGGCGTCTCGCTGATGCCGACGCGAATGCGCGGGATACCAGCCAAGGCCGCAACCCGTTCCACCATCTCCTGCAAGCGTGGTTGCTCCCCAGGCTTCAGAATCCGCGCTCCAACACTCGCCAGTGCTAACGGTTCGGACAGTACAACCTGGAAAAAGGCGAGCACAACGGCCAAAACGAGCACTGTCACCACATCAACACCGCTCGCAATGAGTGCGGTCAAAAACAGAACGTAGAGAACTCCCAGCCCGAAAAGAACAAGCCCCATTCGCGCAGTCAGCCCCGGATCACGAGCCCAACGCTCGATTCGACGCATGGAATACACCGAGACTCGCCTCCTGCCGACTAGCCAACCTCGCAGATTATACTGCTGAGAAGCCGCACATCGGCTAAGTTTCTTCGTAACGGAGGAATGAGACGTTGGTCACACCACGGCTCTCTATTCCACGACGCATGCTCGCCCATCGCCGGCGACTCACGGAAATCGCCAGTGTTCTGTCGAAACACGGGCTGGGTTGGATCCTTGACCAGCTCGGAGTTCCATTCCAGACACGCGTACGTCGCGCTGCTCTCGCTCATCCTGTTCCGCCACCGGTGCGACTGAGACGTGCGCTCGAGGAACTCGGGCCAACCTTCATTAAGATTGGACAAATCCTTTCGACACGCGATGATCTCCTGCCTCCCGCTTACATCGAGCAACTGGCATTGCTCCGCGATCGCGTTCCTCCGGTTCCGGTCGAACAGATCATCGCGGAAATTGAGCGCAGTTTCGGGCGGCCACTCAATGAACTCTATGCATATTTCGACCCTGTGCCGATCGCCTCGGCTTCGATTGGTCAGGTACATGCTGCAACGCTCCCGACCGGCACCTCAGTGATCGTCAAGGTACGCAAACCTGGTATCGCCGATCTCATTGAAGAAGATCTCGCGATTCTCCGAGATATTGCTGAGGTCGCAAGTCGACGCAGCCAGTTGGCCCGCCAGTACGACCTCGTCGGCCTCGTCGACGAGTTCGCGTGGACAATTCGCAGCGAGCTCGATTATCGCCGTGAGGGACGGAACGCCGATCGTTTTCGGATGCTGCTGCG